>JAKSTS010000035.1 GCA_024402455.1 Treponemataceae bacterium | reverse complement strand
TGTACGTACGCTTTTATAATAGTCTCCATCTGCGTCTGGTGTAAAAATAAACGGACCAAGGCTTAAGCCTGCATATTTATTTTCCCATTGTGTTTCTATTGCACATCTATAAAATCTGTGCGGTCTGCGAATATTTTTAAGAAAGAAAAACAATCCGAGAATTGTCTGTCCAAGTCCCCACGTGCATTGCACCAATAAATATAAAACTCTTTTCATGTTTTTTATTATAAGCGATATGCAGAAATGCGCAATTCTGATTCGGGCAAGATGCAGAAAACAGGCTGTAAGCTGCAGAAAATCCTGCAGCTTAGGTTTCTGCATTTTCATGGTTTCAGCAAAACTTATTAGCAGCTTGCATCTATGTTTTTTAGTAATCTTCCATCAGCAAAAAATCTTTTATGTTTTTATGAATTATTCCATTTTGCGAAAAATCAAAATCATCCATTGAAACAACATATTTTGGATAATTATCTTTTATGGATTTATAAACATTGAATTCTCGGTGGATTGTTTCTTCGTTTGTTAAAAGATATGAAACTTGAACATAAATTCGTTTATCTTCTTTTTCTGCTACAAAGTCAATTTTTAATTCACCTTTTTTGCCAACATAAACTTTATAATTTCTGCGCAAAAGTTCAAGACAAACAATATTTTCAAAAACTTGATCAATATTCTGGATGTTTTTTCCAAATACTGCTTCCCTTAGTCCATGGTCTGCACAATAATATTTTTCATTCATTGTAAGAATTTTTTTGCCTTCGAAATCGGCACGTCTTATTTTATATAACAGAAATGCATCTGTACAAAATTTTAGATAATTTAAAATAGTGTCATGCGAGATTTTTTGATTTTCGCTTTTGAAATATTTTGAAAGAGAGGTTGCACTAAAAATGTGTCCAATATTTGCAAAAGCATAAGCAACAATTTTTTCTAATGTATATACATCACGAATATTATTTCTTTTTACTATGTCTTTTAAAACAACAGAATTATAAATATCTGTTAAATATTGATTTTTTGCGGAGGTGTCGCCTGCAAAATTAGACAAAAATGGCATTCCTCCTGTTTTTATAAATTCCATGAAGCATGAATTTATGTCTGCATCAGAATTTTCTTGTTTTTTCATTTCAAGATATTCTGAAAACGAAAAAGGATAAATGACAAATTCTACATATCGACCGGCAAGATACGTTGCAAGTTCCCCGGATAAAAGTTTTGCATTTGAACCTGTAATATAAATATCACAATCAAAATCAACACGGCAAGAATTTATGCATTTTTCCCAATTCTTTACTTCTTGGATTTCATCAAAGAAAAGGTAGCTTTTCCCATTTATGTTTTTGTGGAATTCGCTTATTTTTTGATACAGCTTTGTTGCTTCTAATAATTCTGTATTGCTAAACTGTTCAAAATTTATATAGAGAAAATTATTGTTATTTGCGCCAGTATTCAGTAATTCTTTTTTTACAAGTTCAAGCATTACAGATTTTCCTGAACGCCTTATTCCTGTAAAGACTTTTATCAGTTCCGTATTCATAAACGGTCTGATTCTTTTCATATAAGTTTCACGATTTAACATAGTTTGATTTTATCAGTTATAGTCGCTAAAATCAAGAAAAGTACAAAATTATCAGTTATAGTAGCTAAATATATACAAAAAAAAATCCTGCAGCTTAGGTTTCTGCATTTTCATGGTTTTTCAGCAAAGCCACATTCCAAGTGCATTTTCGTATTCGATGTCTGCAAATTTGCCTTTTTTTAGCCATGCAACTTCAAAGTGAATTTGGCTTATCGAATAATCAAACAATTTAAAGCGATAGCCGTTGAACAATTCAAGTACATCAACTGTATAGGCTGTAAAAGCTGTTTCATCATATTCAGGTGGTTCTTTTATAACATGCCCACCGAAAAAAGCGTTTTTTTCGGAATAGTTCAAAGACTGCTGTGTTTTTGTTTCGTCATTCGGATCATTTGCGCCAATGCCGCCAAACCAGCCGTTAATAATCGAATTGTAACATGTCGTGTGTTCGTCTGAATCGCAGAATTTCCACACGCATTCATGGTCGCTTTTAAAATTAATTGAATAATCTTTATTCAGCTGAAGTTTTGCTGCGTCAATGATAATGCTGTAGTTTGTTTTTGCTGCAATTTTTCCTTTTTTTCTGGAATTTTCGTCAGTTATTTCTACAGGCATGTTTACAATATTCTTTTTAACAGAAAAAGCTGTTTTTTCTCCGGCAGATTCAATTTCAAAGAAACCAACAGGCGTCTGCAATTTTTTTATATTTTCAAATATATATTCTTTTTTGTTAAACATCATTTGCTTCCATTAAAATTGTGGCTTTAGTTCTGTCTGCTTTTTATTCGCGCCGACGGGTTCAATCCCCCGACGCTCTGCGTCGTATGAAGGGTATTGAACCTGGAGTGCAATTTCCTTTTAGAACGACGATACCTCGAACGCTCTGCGTCGAGGTTCGTCATTATTTTCAGTTAACATGTTTAAACAATCAATCTTAAATTGCATTATCATTATACATGGCTTATTATATTAAATATAGCTGTTCGTTTATGGTCATTTTTTTGTTTTTGGCAGATAACAGAATGCTTAAAGACAGCCGGCACACATAACCAGACAGACACTTTATGGAGATTTTAAAATGACAGATAAAAGCATTATAGAAGCACAGATTTTAAAAGCCCTTTCTGATATTTATGTTGCAGTCCATGTTTTTAATCTGAAAGACAACAGTTATCTGCCATTTAAAACTAATAAATATCTTATTGAATGGGTTAACGAATATCCAAACAATTTGCAGAAACAGTCTGACAATGTCGTAATGAAAATTACCGAACCAGAGCACATAGAAAAAATGCTCATTTTTGTAAATCTTGCTACACTTGATGAACGTTTAAAAGGCAAGCACAGCATTTCTGAAGTTTTTAAAGGAAAAATGAACGGCTGGTGCCGTGCAAGATTTACTGTTGTTGATTATGACGAAGATGGAAAAATTCTGCATGTAATTTACAGTGTCGAATGCATTAATGAAGAAAAGCTGCGTGAACATCAGCTTATGTATTTATCTCAGACAGATTTAATGACAGATATCTGCAACAGGGGTTATGGAGAAAAAATAATTTCAGAATATCTTGAAAAAAATATACAGGGAATGTTTTTTCTGCTTGATGTAGATAATTTTAAACGGATAAATGATAGATATGGTCATGATGCCGGCGATAAAGTTTTGATAGCAATTGCAGACGTTTTAAAACTGAACAAACGCAGCAATGACATTGTAATGCGTCTTGGCGGAGATGAATTTGCCGCATATTTTGTCGGAATTGACACAAAAGAAAAAGCAGAAAAAGTGTTCAAAAGACTTTTCAAAAGCATTAATGCCATTGATGTTTTGCCTGAAAAAGAATCAATAAAAGTCAGTGTCGGTACATTTTTTTACAGAGATGATGTCGATTTTGATTATATATATAAAGAAGCCGACAAAGGTGTTTATTTAAGCAAAAAAGAAAAAGACAATTCCGTTCATTTTGGCGAAATCTGAAATATGGCTGTTTTAAGCTTTTATAAAGTCTGTTCATGCAGAATGTTTGAAAATGCTGAGTTTTAGTGTTCTATGCCGTAAAAAAGCATTAAACATGCGGTTTGTTTTATTTCCAGTTTTCCCAGATTTTCTGCTGCAAGCCGACTGTAGCTTCAGTTTTGCCGTTACGGCAGACAGGCTGTTTCATTAACTTAAGCTGGTTTTCAAAAAGTTTAGATTCAATTTCGCTTTCATCAAGATAGGCAATTGAGCTGTAGTCTTTTGACTTTTTATCAATTAATTCCGCAACGGCGTCGGCGCGGCTGCTATATTGTTTTGCCAAAGCTGATACAACTGAATCAAATTCGCCGCTACTCATTTCTTTTTCTTTTAAATCAACAAACTGAACTGGAATGCGGCGTTCGCTGAACCAGCGCTGTGCAGTTTTTACATCAAAATTTTTTAAAGTTCCAAAAATCTGTACCATAAAGCTTTTCTCCCGCGTTAGTCGTTTTTAATTTTACATATTTTTTTAATTGCAAAATAAATCAATGTACCAATTATATAGCCTGTTGTGTTCATCAGTAAATCATCAATGTCGGTGCAGCGTTCATAAAATAAAAGCTGAGATGTTTCAATAAAAAGTGTAAACCCAATTCCTGCCAGTGTAGATTTTCCAATTGAATTAAGTTCCTTAAAACAAAGTGGCCAGAATATTCCAATTGGAATAAACATTGTGATGTTTCCGATGATGTTCATAAGCCAGCCGTCATAGCTGTCAAACATGTGAATAATCGGAACAAAATTTATCCAGAACGGTAGAATTTTTGAACTGTCAAATTTCAGTGTGCCAATTTTTCCGTTTACATGGTGCCACGGAAAATAAACGATTCTTACGATTACAACAATTCCGATAAACACGAGCAGCATTTTTGCTTCGTTTTTTAATGAAAAATTTTTTGCCGTAAAGTTTATAATTAATCTAATCAAAATCCATACAGCGGCAATAAATGCAAATGCTGTCCAATATTTAATTTCAAACATTTTTGTAAATTCCTTTTTATATATTTTTTAAGTTTTGTGTTTTGCTTTTTATAAGTGAACTTCTGAAAATTATAGCTGTTATTGTCATTTTAAGAAATAGCAGCTGAATTTATAAAATTTCTTATTTTAAGCGTTTTAAGCGGTCTTTTTTTGGGGCTGTTTTCGCCAAGCAAGGACTGTTATGCTTTTCTTTTTCTTTTGTACTTTATCATTTTTGCAGCCATGCTTGTTCTGTCTTATATAAGATTTAATGTAAAAAATGCTGTACATTACAGGCATTGGTTTTTATGCAAATGTATTCTGTTTCTGCAAAATGTAAACTGTCAAGATTGGCTGCATAATTCAATTCTTTGTTTTTAAGTGCAGCGGTTATGCTGCAGCAAATTTAATAGTCATCTTCATCAAGATCGTCAAGCAAAAGTTCAAGCCAGTTGCCGTTAAGCATTCTTGTAGCTCTTGTGCAAAGAATTGCAAGAATTGCAATCAAAAATAAAAGCCCTTTGCCAATATTAAAAAAATGAATCAAAATCGCCATGGTGCCTGCACTTATAAGCATGACAAAAAATTTGATGATATCAACTGCAATATAGCCTTTTTTCAGACGGAACATGGCAAAAAAGCTGCCCAGAACATGAAGCAACATAAGTATGCATGATGCATAAGTAATTATCATTTTATTATATTCTTTTGGTTGAAAATCTTTTGCCCAGAAAAATAAAAGCAAATCAATTCCAATTAGCAGAACACCAATTATATTTCTTCCAATCATTCTTTGCGTACGGCTTGTTGAAAGTTTAATTTCAAACATAATGGAATCGTAATAAACTTCGTATAATTCTACTATTATATAAAGAACTGTTGTAATTAAAAACGTCCAAATCATTTTAAATTTCCTCCGTTTATGTAAAAAAATCAGAAAATTCTAAAAAATATTTTAGTCTGCATCTAATTTTTTGTGTCTGCATACGATGTTTTGTAATCGTCAATTGTCCATGCAAAATCAGATAATTTTACATCGCTGCCACAGGAATGACAATGTGCGCCTTCCATGAGTGAAAGTGACGAACCGCAGTTTCTGCATCTTAAAAAAGCCGGTGCACATATTTCTTGTGTTTTGCAGTTTTCGTTTTTAACAAAACGGAGTTTCAGATTTTCTGCTTTTTTATGAACGATGCTGTTTTCTTCTAAAAGCAGCGCAGCAGTTGCTTCGACTGTAATTTTCTGCATGTTTTCTTCAATTAAATAATCTTGAAGCTGTATTTTCTGTATTTCAAAACTGATTACATTCTGATATTTATTGATGATTTCTGTAATTTTGTCCGGCTGCATTTCGTTCCAGAAAACTTTTATCTGTTCGGCTTTTGAAGCGTAATGAACAGAAGAAAGAATGTTTTCAATTTCGCTGTAAAAACCTTCAACAGAGAACAGAGGATCTGTCTGTTGAATTTTGGCTGTTACGTTTTTTGAAAAGCGTTCAAGTTCATTTGCAGCCCGTTGTGCAGCCTGCATTTCGCCTGTGCTGCTTTTGAAAAACCAGACGATGCCTTTGATGAAAATTCCATAGAAAAAGGAAAAAACAAGTCCTATAAGTCCGCCAAAAATTGCAGAACCAAAAAGCAGGCTGAATAAGTCCGAGATTTTAAATTCGCCCATAAAAACATTTAGAACAGACACAATGGCAAGTAAAATAAATGATATAAAGCCTGCTTTTATTCCAGCTTTTTTTTCGTTATCTTGAGAAAAATATTCTTGAGCTGCCAGATTATAGTCTTTTTCAAATGAACAGCCGCTGATTCTAAGCCCAAGATCTTCAACCGAAAATTTGGTGCCGCAAAAATCGCAGCCGTCGATAAGGTTTCCTCTGGTTGAAGACGCACCGCAGAAAGGGCAGATGATGTTTTTATTGCCGGTTCTGTGTGCACGCAGTGTTCGATATCTTGCAGCATTGAATTTATCTCCTTGAAAAATAACGTCGTCATTTTTTATGTATTTTATAAAACCCTGAATTGTTTCACGGACAGTGCCTGTTTCATATTTTCCATTGAAATATTCTCTGCCGGAAAGTGCTTTTTCTGCATTAACTGTATTCTGCTTGGTTTCAATATTCAACCTGATGTTTTTTGCATCAAGACGGCGTTTTTTGAGCACAAGCATGTGCCATAAAAACTGTGTAGCGCTGTTTTGTATTGCTGAATTTTCCGGAATGTTCTTTGCATTAAAAAAATCTGCAAGTGCTTTTTTGAATTGACCTGTGCAAGCAGCTGTTTCTTTTGCAAACTGTTCTTTTTTGTTTAAAATTTTCTGTACTGTTTCTCTTATGTCCTGATTTTCTTCGGTGTTTTCAAAAATGTACCAGATGTCTTCAATTTCTAAGTTTTTGTTATAATAAGTCAAATTTCTTGAAGCCAGTCTGTCGTAGCATTTTCCGCAGATTGTGCTGTTTTTTATTACAAAACCGCCAAGATACATTCTGTGTTTTTTACAGACAGGACAAATTTTCGCCATTTATTTCTCCGCAAATATTAAAAAGTGAATGCCCAAAAACTGTCATTTTTTCCAGATTTCGCCTGGATGCCATGGTTCTGGTGTCAAAAGCGTTGTTTTTTCGATATCTGGAAGTACGTCATAAATTGAACAGCCCATGCGCTTTTCAAAATTTTCTTTAATGTTAAATGTAATGTCCCAGCCTTTAATGTAATTTTCCATAATGCCATATCTTCTTGTAACATCAACAAATCTTTTTTCTAAGATAACAAATCCATAATCTGCAGCAAGTGCATCGCACATTTGAATAAGCCGGTCGTAGTCGTCCGGCTCGCCGCACCCAAGAATGAATCTCTTTATTTCTTGTTCTTCAAATGTTTCAGGTTCATACTCAAATTCTTTTTGCATAAGTACAAAAGAATGAGTCATGCAGATTCTTGCTGCTTCGTCCCAGCCTTTTTGCATGCAGTATTTATAACCTTCGTACACGTGTTTCGGGTTGTTTACAATTCCGACACGCCTGCCAATGTCGTGAAGAAGCCCGACAATAAAAGCTTTGTTTTCGTCCATGTCCGAAATGCAGTGTGCAATATTTTTTGCAGCGGCTGCAGTGTTTTTTGAATGGCTGACCCAACGTCCAGGATTCAGTTTTTCTGCAATGTTCAATTCATTTATTGCTTCGTCTACAGTTGGTAACATTTGAAAACCTTGTTAAATCTGTTTAATTTTATGCAGTTTGGGCTTTTTTTGCTGATTTCAGTGTTGCCCACAACCAGCAGATAATACATGTAATTAAAGAAGATGTCACTAAAGAGACAAAAAAATTACTGAAGCAGTTCATGCCGGTTAAAGAGAAAAAATACTGACACAAAACAACAGCTGGAAAATGCACAATATAAAAAACATAAGAAAGTTTAGAGCAGTATCTGCTGAAAACAGTTGAATAATCAAGATAATCTTTGCCAAGACAAATCAATGCAGGAATTCCGCATGCAAATGAAAGATAATTAAAGACAGTCTGCAATGTTTCAAAATTTTCAGCATAAACAAAGAACAAAACATTCAGTATGGAAAAAATCAGAAAACTAAAGACAAAAAGCCATTTGAATTTTGCAATTTTTTTAATCCATTTCTGGCTGCTGAATAAAAAGTAGCCTGATAAATATGTGCAAAAATAAGTAATCAAAGGTTTGCCGAATATTTTTACATTGAAAGAAGCAACCGCAGCGACAATCAACAGTGCATTAATTAAATTCTGTGTGCTCTTTCGGGTGGTTTTTTGAAAAAGTTTTGCAAATGCACAGGACACAATGGAAATTACAAGCAGTACTGCGATAAACCACAAATGCCCCAGTGTAAAAGTGCCGTCATAGCCGCTTAAATCAGTGAATTTCTGGAAAAAAACAGCATAATGCTCAATGTAATTTCCTTTATAGCCATTGTGTGTAACGTCTGCAATGTAGCTTAAAATCGGGTTTAAGAAAAATATGCCAAAAATCAATGGAAGTCCCAGTCTTAAAAGACGTTCTTTTATAAAAACTGAAAAGCTCCTCTTTTTTAAAGAATAAAAAGCTGAAACGCCTGCAAGCAGAAACATTAACGGCATGAACCACGGTGCAATAAAAACAACAATGGAAGCAAATAAATTGACCGGCTCAAAAAAAATGTAATTTGGTTCGTTCCATGTGTTATAAGACATTGCCAGATGAAACACAATTAATAAGGACACTGTAATTGTCCTTAAATTGTCTACATAGTTGATTCGTTCAGACATTTAGTTTTCCTTGTTGTTGATTGTGTTCTTTATTTATAACATATTTTGCGTGGCAAGACGAGCAGCATAAATTTCTGTTAGGTTCAATTTCGAGTTTTTTTGCCACACGGATCAGATTTTGCTAACGCAAAATCACTTATAAATTCCATAATTATCTTCCTCAATTATCTTTTAAATGTATTGTCAGAAAATGCTTTCATTTGCTTCTTTATTTGATACAGGGAAAAATCGCAATTTTCAATAAAGCATCTCTTTAATTATGCGGTCAGCTCCACCCTGAACGGAAAGTTTCATGCCAAGTTCAAAAGCGTTTCTGCTCATCACCGTTGAATTGATAATTTTTTCTGCAAGTGAACGGATGTTTTCTGCATTGAACTTGCTGTGTGGCAAAACCAGGGCTGCACCGTTTTTTAAAACAGATTCTGCATTGTATCTGCGCTCGAATACTTTTCCTGGAACAATAAGTTCTGGAACACCGTACTGCAATGACTGAACGATGCTGTTCTGCCCGCCGTGATTGATAAAGAGCGCAGCTTCATTTAACAGTTCGCTGAAATTCCACCGTTGTGCAATGTGAATGTTCTTTATGCTGCATTCTTTAAGATAGCTTGAAGCAATGTACACTTCGTATTTTGAATCTGAAAAGGCTTTAGAAATTTCTGCTTTCATTTTGCGGGCAGAAATTGTACCGTTCCCCATGTAAACAAGAATTTTGTTTTTATCTTTCTGTATCTGTGTTTTGCAGGCTTTACTGAATGAACCGCAGAAAATTACATTATCCATTGGTTCTAGTTCTTTTATGCTGGGGCAGAATTTTCTGTCAGCCCAGTCAAATAACTGCAAGGCTGAATCAACCGGCTTTATTCCGTATTCTTTTAAAAGTCTGTTTAAATCTTTTGCAAGTTCCGGTTTATTTGCAAAAGCGTGTTGTGTCGGAAAACTTACTGTTGCGTAAAGTTTTTTGTTTTCAAGTTTTGCAGCAATAAAAGCAGAAATATTAAACTCAGAATAGATAATATCCGGGTTGAATTCTCTGATTGCACTTCGTATGCTTTCCGTGCTTTTTTTTAGATACCTGTAATCAAGGTTGCCTGTAAAAAACAGAACTTCATCAAAGCTTTTTACTGTTTTGTGTGCTGCAATGTTCAGTTTCTGTATTATTGGAAAAACATGTTTTGCATAAAATGAAGGAAGTCCAAGCGGACTTGGAATCTCTAAAAAATAATTTGGAACATTTTCAATGTTTCTAAAATTAACATCTTCTGCAATGCATGTTGCAACTTCAATTCCAAAAGATTTCATCGTTTTTGCAAGATTTACACATCTTGAAACTGGTCCTGAAGTTTCTGCCATTGCAGCCATGGAAACAAGCAGCATTTTCATAAGATTTTCTCTAGACGGCATCCTTATTTTGAAAGGTATTCTGCAATAATTTCTTCTGCAATATCAACTGCATTTGCAACCATTTTAGGGCAGAACTCTGTAAAAAGACTGTTTTTTAAAGCAAAATCAATGCCTTCTTTTGTTGCGATATCGCATTTGAGCAAATCGTTGCAAAGATATGAACCGCATTTTTCTTTAAATCTGTTCATCATTTTGTCGTTTACTTCGTTTGCTGTCTGCCGGCTTTTTTCGTCTGCTTTGTCATATTGACCGAACATTGCACCTAGAACCATTAGTGCGCCTGTGCATGCACCGCAGACTTCGCCCTTGCGCATTCCACTGCCGAAACATGCACCAAGTTTTAATGCCTGTGTTTCAGTTAAGCCGCATTCATCTGCAAAAGCTGCAAGTACCGCCTGTGAACAGTGAAATTTTCTTCCAAAATAATCCAATGCTTTTTCTTTATGTGTCATAAAAGTCCTCTATGTTAAGATGCTTAATTATAGCCGAATTTTTTGCAGAAAGAAATAAAGTTATAGTTTGTTTTTTAATTGTTGAAACCGTTGAACAGATATAAAAAAGGGCAAATTTTTAACCGGAGTTTCCGCTTTAGTGTTTACTGCAATTTTCCCTTAGCCGAAAGGCTGTTTGCATAGCCGACAAGCATATTCAGGAGTGCAGCCGGATAATCTTATCAATGTTCAAATTATTAAGTCTGGTTATCTCTTTTTGCAAACACTATTTTGTTCTATATTAAATCCATGGTTTATGTTTTGTTTACAGTTCTCGCCGGAATCTGCTGGGGGTGCATTTCGCTTTTTATCAGGCCGCTGGCTGCTTATGGTTTTGCTTCAATACAGATGCTGTTTTTTAGGGCATTTTTGTCATCGTTTTTTCTTCTTGTGTTTTTTCTGATAAAAGACAGAAAACTTTTGAAAATTGAATTGAAAGACATCTGGATGTTTATTGGAACTGGTGTTATCAGTCTGACATTTTTTTCTTTGTGCTATTTTAAAACAATTTTAGAGGTAGGAACTTCTGTAGCAGTTGTTCTTTTATACACTTCGCCGATTTTTGTTCTGTTCATGTCGTTTGTTCTTTTTAAGGAAAAAATTACAAAGCGGAAAACTTTTGCAATAATACTGACTTTTGCCGGTTGTCTTTTAGTAAGCGGTGTTTTTGAAGCAGGTGCAAAATCTATTACATTAAAAGGCTTTTTAATTGGAATCTGTGCAGGACTGGGCTATGCACTTTATTCTGTTTTTAGCCGTTTTGCTTTGAAAAAATATAATGCACTTACGGTTACTTTTTACACATTTGTGTTTTCTTCGGTAAGTGTCCTGCCGTTTATTCACATTGAAAATATTTTTCTGTTGTTCAATTTTAATGCAGTACTTCTGGTTTGTGGAATTGCTCTTATTTGTTCAACATTGCCGTATATTTTTTATACAACTGGTTTAAGTGGCCTTGAAACAGGCAAAGCCGCAATTCTTGTAACTGTTGAACCCCTGGTTGGAACACTAATCGGCTGCTTAGTCTGGAAAGAAAATCTTTCGCTGCTGATGATTCTGGGCATAGTTTTAATTTTTGCTTCTGTAACAATTCTGGAACTGCCTGAAAAAAGAAAAAAACTATTATAAATTGAACAACGGTGAATTGTTAATATAAAAAATTCAGTCGAAAAAACTTGAAATTAAGGGTAGATAAAAAAACTGCTGCTTTATTCAAGCAGCAGTTGAAATAAATCATTTCTTTAGGTTTCGACCGTAAAGACAGGCCTGTTCTTTAAGCCACAAAGCTTTGTCTTCTGCAAAAAAATCTTCGCTCATGCGCCACTGCCAGTTTGTGCCTGTTGTGGCCGGTGCATTCATGCGGCCTTCTTTGCCGACTTTGTACAAATCTTGCAGTGGCACAACTGCAAAAGCTGCAGTAGATGCAAGTGCAAGCCGGATAAGTTCGTCGCAGAGTTTATTGTCGTCAGAGACGCCTGTGTATTTTTTTACAAGTTCCTTCATTTCTGGCGAAAGCTCCGAAAGCCATGTTGTAAGTGTGTCGTTATCGTGTGTGCCTGTGTAAACAACGCAGTTTTGTGTATACATGTGCGGCAAAAATGAATTTACCAGACCTCCGCGCTTTTCTTCTTCAAGGTCAAATGCAAACTGAAGAACTTTCATTCCAGGCAGTTCAAAATCATCGCGCAGTGCGCGCACTTCATCTGTAATTACGCCTAGATCTTCTGCAATAATCGGAATATCGCCAAGCTGGGCTTTAATTGCATTGAAAAGATCGTGTGCTGGACCTTTTATCCATTTGCCGTTTACAGCGGTTTCTTCGCCGGCTGGAACAGACCAGTAAGCTTCGAAACCTCTAAAGTGGTCAATTCGAACATAATCAACAATTGACATCATCGATTTTATGCGCTGAATCCACCATGCGTAATTTGTTTTTTTCATTTCTGCCCAGTTATAAAGAGGATTGCCCCAAAGCTGACCTGTCGCACAGAAATAATCCGGCGGAACACCGGCTACAGCTGTTGCTTTTCCGTTTTCGTCAAGCTGAAATAGTTTCTGGTTTGCCCAGACATCTGCTGAATCTGGTGCAACAAAAATCGGAATGTCGCCAATTATTGAAATGTTGTTGTCATTTGCATATTTTTTTAGTGCTGTCCACTGGCTGAAAAAGAAAAATTGAATTGCTTTTTGAGCTTCAATTTCTGCTTTGTGCGTTTTCTGCCATTTTGAAACAGCTTTTTTATTGCAGGTTGCAAGTTCAACCGGCCAGTAATTGCTCCACATTGCACCGAATTTATTTTCTTTTTGAGCCTGTGCATCATAAAACTCTTTTATGCTCATAAATGTGGCATAATTTTCAAGCCAGAAATTTTGTTTTGCTGCAAATTCATCATATTCGCTTTTTAATTTTTCGTCCTGCGCCAGTTTATCTGCAAAACATGCAGCTGCTTTTTTTAATAAAGGTGTTTTCCAGTAAACAACAGAACCAAAATCTATATTTCCTTTAAAAGAAATCCATTCTGGCGGTGTAATTTCTTCTTGTGTAAGAAAACTTTGCGAACACAGAATATCTAAATCGATTAAAAGCGGGTTGCCTGCAAATGTAGAAAAAGACGCATAAGGTGAATCGCCGTATCCTGTAGGCCCAATCGGTAGAATCTGCCAGATTGATTGATTTGCTTCTTTGAGCCAGTCAATAAAGCGAAAAGCTTGTTTTCCAATTGTTCCAATGCCAGGTGTGCATGGAAGTGAAGTAGGGTGAAGCAGAATGCCGCTTGAACGAGTTAAAAACATAAATACTCCAAAAATGGTCTTTGCCGGACATAAAAACAGCCTGATAAGTTTGGTTTTCTGAAAATGTCATTTTGATTGTGTCAGATTTTTATTCGAACAAACTTTAATGACATTGTTTTCAAAATTTCAAGCAGTTTTTTCTATAGGAAGACTCTGAAAATTGCAGTTTAGCTGATTTTTAGAGCCACCTTATATTTTGTATCATGCTTTTGCGCTGTCTTTCAAGCTTTTTGTGAAACTGTCTGCTGTGTTTGTAATCTGATATTATTCTGAACTTTTCAATTTATTTTATAGATGCTGAATTTATAAAAATTCGACCGGAACAGCCAGTGCAGAAATCTCACCTTTTTTTATGGTTGTTACTTTATTGCTGTTGCAGATTATGATGTTTGGACCAATCTGAATGTTTTTTATTCTTTCAGTTATAAAGAAATTCCTTGCATCATTAGGATTTGGAGTTGCTGTCTTTTTTATTTCAACAGGATAAAGCGTGTTATTTTGTTCAATCAGCAGGTCAATTTCTATCTTGTCTTTGTCCCTGTAAAAATAAACAGGCGCATCTTCCCCGTTGTTCGCAAAAGATTTGATTATTTCGCTTACTGCATAAGTTTCAAAAAATGCACCAGCCATTGCGCCGTTCTGCATGACTTCTGGGGTTGTCCAGTGTGTAAGATATGCAGCAAGTCCTGTATCCATAAAATAAAGCTTAGGTGTTTTAACGACGCGTTTTTCCACATTTGATGCATATGGTCTAAGCAGATATACTAAACCTGAAGTTACTAAAAGAGAAAGCCATTTTTTTGCTGTTGCTTCACTTATTCCGCAGTCTCGTGCCATATCGCCGTAGTTTACAAGCTGACTTGTCCTTGATGCAGCAACAGTGACAAACTGCAAAAACTGCATTTCATCTGCAACCTGCGTCAGTTTTCTGATATCTCTTTCAATGTAGGTTTTCAGATATCCAGCATAAAAATCTTTTGATAAAATAGTTCTCTTTACAACTTCCGGATATCCGCCTGTATAAATTGCTTTCCATGTATCTTGTATCGAGTATTTTAAATCTTTTAATGATTCATTGCGATTCAGAATAAATTCCTTTGTCGGAATAAAACTTTCTGAAAAAATGTCCTGCCGTATTTCTCGTGCAGAAAACGGATAAAGCTGTACTATTCCTATTCTGCCAGAAAGACTTTCTGAAGCTGTCTCCATAAGTTTGAATTGCTGACTGCCGGTCAAATAAAACATTCCGTTGCTTCGGTTTTTATCAATTTCAATCTTAAGATAACGGAATAAATCTGGAACATATTGAATTTCATCAAATAGAATAGGATTTGAATGAAGTTCAATAAATGTTTTTGGATCAGATTTTGCAGACTGTTCTTCCATCGGGTCGTCAAAAGTGAGGTATTGAACTGCTTTTGAACTTGTGACTTTCTTGAGTAGTGTTGTTTTTCCTGTCTGCTTTGCACCGGTTACAAGAACTGCCGGATATGCTTTTTCAAGCCGTTCTATTGTTTTCTGTGCATGTCTGTCTAGAATGTTCATTTTAACACCTTATATGGGATAATCCGTAGTCTTGTTGTATTTTATCCCATATAAGACGTGGTGCCAATTTGCGTGCTGTAAACATATTCAAAAATACAAACGCCCTTTAAAAAACTGCATGCTTTTGCGCTGTCTTTCAAGCTTTTTGTTTTTATTCTTTGATTAATGAATTTTATGCAGATGAACAGGCAAAAATATAAGTGATTTTCAGCTTGAAAAAGGCTGAAGTCTTTGTTTTTTTCAGTTTGTTTTTGATAGATATAAATAAGCGTATATATTCTTTAAATTCTTGCTTTTTTCAGCTGTTTTCTATAAAAAATTTGTGTTTTTTATAATCGTGTAATAAAATAGAGATTATGGACGTTTATAAGAAATTTTGGAAACTTTTAGCACTGACTTGTTATCTTGGTGTGTTTTATCTTCGGATTTTTCATTATTGGTTTGTCTATCAGAATCCAATAGCCATTGTCTCTGAATGTGGACCGATGATTCTGATTGTTGGTTTTCTTGTATGGATGATTGCCCTTACAGAAAAAAAGAAACTTAAGTCAATTGAGAAAATTGTCGCAAAAGCCAAAAAAGAGAACAGGTTTCTTACATCAGAGGAAGAAAAAAAGTGCCTTGATGGATACAATGCCTTTAATAAGTCTCTTGCAATTGGTGTTGGCGTTGGCTTTTTCCTTGGAGCCGGTTCAACGAATATTATTCTTGCCATAAAGGGTGTTGAAAAATTTAATGTTCTTTTGTTCATAATTTTTGAATTGCATGCTCAAGTTATTGCCTTTCTGTGCTTTGTAATTATTGTTTATCGGATTAAAAAAGGTTTAATGACAGATATGCTAAAAAGTGTTGGTGTAACTTCTGTTTCAAACAGTGTTACTGGAACAATTTCTCTTGCATTTGGTGTTTGTCTTGCTCTTGCAGTATTAAATATGATGATGGTTCCACTTGGAATTATCAGAAACCCAGGTTCTGGTTCACTTGGAACTTTTGTGCTGTATGGTGCAGTTGCTGCGGCTTTGACAGCTTTGGTCTGTGTTTTTTCATATACAATTATGGTCAAAAAAATGCAGAGCATTGAAACAAATGTAAAGATAAAACTTGCTGCCGAGACAGAGAGCCTTGCTGTTGCTGCAAAAGAATCTGCTGCTGTAAGTCAGGAACAGAGTGCTGCAGTTAAAGAAATTGTTGCAACAATGCAGGATTCAAACAGCTTAAATTTGAGCATTACTTCTAAAATTCAAGGCGTTGCTTCTCAGGCCGAAAAATCCCGTCAAGATGTGCAGACAGGTGTTGAATCGCTTGAACAGAGCAATTCTAAATTTCAGGAAATTATTTCTACGAATCGGAATACAATTGAAAGCATAAAAGAATTAAGTGAAAAAATTGACAATGTCGGCGATATTGTTTCGTTCATTAATGACATGGCAGATCAGGCAAAGATTATTGCTTTTAATGCAGAGCTTGAAGCAAACAGTGCAGGCGAGGCTGGCAAAAACTTTCATATTGTTGCAACAGAAGTTAGAAGATTGTCTGACAGCATTATTGACGGTACAAAAGAAATCAAGCAGAAAATTGAAGAAATGCAGCATTCTTCAGACGAACTGATTGATATGAGTGAAGAAGAAACTGTCAGGATAAATTCTGGCTGTGAAAGCATTCTTTCTCTTAAAAATATGTTCAGCAGCATAGAAGATTCTTCTGAACTTACTGCAAAAAGCAGCAGCGATATTATAGATTATGCAAAGCAGATTACCGTTGCAAGTGAACAGATCTTTATTACGCTAAAGCAGATTGCTGCCGGTGTCGAAAATTTCAGCCAGGCAAGTTCGAACATTTCAGATTCATCTGAAAATGTTCGAAAAATTGCAGGAGAATTGTAAGTTTATTTCTTTCCTTTTTGCAAAACTTTAATGTTCGCTTTATAAAAGAGAAGTGCAGTTTTTTGTACTTCTCTTTTTTATATTCGTGCAAAGATTAGCGGCACAAACTTTATTTAAAACAAAAAAGCTCCTTTTCTTTCGAAAAGGAGCTTTACTCAGCACTTAATGATTTGCTTATTTTTCAGCAATAAGCAAAGTCTTTGAATCAAGCTTGAGATTTACATCATTTGGTGTTTCATCTCTTACTTTCAAAATTCTAAGCTGTGTGCTGTCTGGTTTTGTTTCAAAAAGTACTACTGCATCAAAAAGTGGTGTAATGTCTGCAGGAAGAACATTCTTGAGTTCTGTTCCTTCTGTGTTGCTGCTGTACCAGACAACTACATTTTCTTTTTTTGCATATTCTTTAATTGATTCAAAATCTGCCTTTACTCTCTTAGAGAAGTCAAGACCATCGATAATCAAATAATCAGTTTTAATTCCACCCTGTGCAAGAGCCTGCAATGTTGTAATAATCTGTTTTGTTGAAACAGAATCCTGATTGAAGTTCAATACAGTGCGGTTTTTAATAACATCGTCTTTCACGTCATCAGCTTTTTCAAGCTTTTTCTTTTTAGACATTTCTGTAAAAATGTTTTCGTACCAAGTCATTGTATAAGATGCGTGCTGGTCGAATGAAACGTGAACAACCTGTTTGCCTTGAAGAAGACCATCAAGACCAAGCTGTACGAGTACCGATGTTTTTCCTACGCCTTTTTTAGAGGCAAGAATTCCGATTTCGCCGGGTTTAATACCGCCGTTCAGTGCTTTTTCAAAAAAGCGAACTGGGCTTCGGTCAATAAGTTCCTGTTTTACCATTGGTGACTCCTTATTTGCCCTGTTCCTTGCGTTTCTTTTCCTGATAGTCGGCAATCAGTTTTTCTGAAATCGCATTTGGAACCTTTCCGTATTTCTCGAATTCCATTGAGAATTCAGCTTTTCCCTGTGTGAGTGAACGGAGAACTGTTGAGAATCCGAACATTTCACTAAGTGGAACTTCTGCATCAACACGTGAGAAATTTCCATCTTCAGTTGATGAAACGATTATACCACGTCTTTGGTTAATTGCACCAAAAATATTTCCCTGGAATTCTGTTGGACCTTCGATAGAAACTTTCATGATAGGTTCCATGATACATGGCTTTGCTTTCATATAAGCTTCGCGGAATGCACCCTGAGCTGCAACCTGGAAAGCGATATCTGAAGAGTCAACCGGGTGATACTGACCATCATTGATTGTACATTTAACACCAACAATTGGGAATCCGATCAATGAACCTTTGTTCATTGAAGCACGGAAACCTTTGTCACATGATGGAATGTATTCGTTAGGAATTGCACCACCTTTAATGTTGTCAACAAACTCGTAGTCTTTGTCTGCGATTGGTTCCATGAAACCTGCAACACGACCGTACTGACCAGAACCACCAGTCTGTTTCTTATGTGTATAGTTGAAATCAGCCTGCTGTGTGATTGTTTCACGATAAGCAACCTGTGGCATACCTGTTTCAACTTCGCATTTATATTCACGGCGCATACGTTCAACGTAAACGTCAAGGTGAAGTTCACCCATTCCCTTAATGATTGTCTGATTTGATTCAGGATCAACATATGTCTGGAATGTCGGGTCTTCTTTTGTAAAGCGGTTAAGTGCTTTTGCCATCTGGTCAGCAGCTTTCTTGTCTTTTGGAGTAATTGACAAAGAAATAACTGGGTTTGGAACGAACATTGATGTCATTGCATAGTTCAAACCGCCAGAACAGAATGTATCGCCAGATGCACAGTCAATACCGAACAATGCAACGATATCGCCTGGAACACCTTCGTTGATATCTTCCATTGAAGCTGAGTTCATGCGGACAAGACGAC
>JAKSTS010000034.1 GCA_024402455.1 Treponemataceae bacterium | reverse complement strand
TAAATAAGACAATATAAGTATTAGTAGAATATGTGATTAATAATTTTTCGGATAAATTCAAATAATTTAATTTTTTTAAATCTTCTTGTATTTCTAAACTATCTTTATTAAGGAAATAGATTGCAAAAGAAACTTCTTCAATAAGTCCCTCTTCTTTAGATTTTTCTAAAGTCTCAAAAAAAATATTATTAATTCCTTTAGTCTAGTAAAATGTTTTATGATTTAAGGTTCTTGACCATATAGATTTTGAAACTTAAATGGTCAAGAGCCTTATTTAATGTTTAAGTCCCGCCTTATTACGCCATAAATTTGCAGCCTCTTTATTAACAGGTGTTCCAATTCCTTGCTCGTAAAGCTTCGCAAGTTCTAGCATAGATGTGACATTTCCCGCTTCTGCTGCTCTTTTAATCATTTCAAACTGCATTTCAGGTGTTGTTATATCATTTAATTCAGGTAAATCCATAAAAGCTCCTTTATGTTTTTTGTTTATATCCCGATATATCGGTATTCATTTAATAATATACCGATAAAACGGTACAGTCAATAAAATAATACCAAAATATAGGTATTATAAATTCATGTTCAGAGACAACTTAAAGGAACAGATTGAATATAAGGGAATGATTATAAAGGAACTTGCCGCTAAAACTGGGATAAGCAAGCGCACGATTGATACTTATGTAGACAGCCGTGCCGTTATTCCGAATGCAGAAATAGCGGTCAGGCTTGCCGAAGCTCTGGACACAAGCGTTGAATATCTGGTTAAGGGAACAGAAACCGGGCGCAAACTGGATGTTTTTCCTAAAAAACAGGTGGACTACGGAAAGTATAAGAAAATCTTAGATGATTTGGAATTAATCCCTGACGAATATTTGCCGGTTGTCGAGGCAATGGTTCACGCAGCTTCAAAAAAGCTTTCTGAAATTTCAATGTCAAAGAAGATTTAGATAAAGGGAGTTAAATCTTTTTCATAGGTTTGTACAATTAAAGATTCCCGCGTCAAGCGCGGGAATGACATAAACGCAGAACGCGGAAATGATACAAGGAGTAGATGCCGAACTAAATTCGGCATGACTGGTGCAATAACCTCTTCGGCTACTTCAGGTTTTCGGGGTTGAGGCCTTCAAGCTGTGGCAGAACAAAGCGGCCGTCTTTTCTTATGAGCACATCATCAAAATAGATTTCACCGCCGCCGCATTCCGGGCGCTGAATGAGAACCAGGTCCCAGTGCACGGCGCTTTTGTTTGTGTTGTTGCAGTCATCGTAGCTGTTTCCCGGTGTAAAGTGAATTGAGCCAGAGCTTTTTTCATCAAACAAAGTTTCTTTCATTGGGGACAAAATATAAGGATTTACGCCGAGTGCAAATTCGCCGACATAACGGGCGCCTGCATCTGTGTCGAGCACTTTGTTGATGCGTTCATTGTCGTTTGAAGTTGCCTTTATGATTTTTCCGTCTTTAAATTCAAAGCTGATGTTTTCATAAAGAAAACCGCCTTCAAGGCTTTGTGTGTTATATGAAATGCGGCCGTTTACAGAATCTTTTACAGGGGCGGTATAAATTTCTCCATCTGGAATGTTGCATTTGCCGTCGCATTTAATGGCCGGAAGCCCTTTTATTGAAAAGCTCAAATCTGTTCCTGCACATGTTGCTGTTGCAGGAGACACAATGCGGACTCTGTCAGTTTTTTCCATGAGTTCAACAAGCGGATCCATTGCTTTTGACATTTTTGCATAATCAAGACAGCAGACATCAAAATAGAAATCTTCAAACGCTTCCTGGCTCATGCCCGAAAGCTGTGCCATTGATGCTGTCGGCCATCTGAGCACAACCCAGCGAGTATGATTGAGACGCTGCTGCATGTGTACGGGTTCATAATAAAATTTATCATACATTGCCATTTTTTCAGCAGGAACATCTGCCTGTTCATACAAATTCTGCATTGCCCTAAAGCCGACGAAACAGTCCATCTGCTTCATCTCTGCAACTTCAATTTCTGCACGGATTTTAAGCTGTTCTTCTGTTGCGCCGAGCATTAATTCTCTTTCAATAGAAATGTCTTTAAGCGAAACAAAAGGAATGCCTCCGACGTCATACGTTGCACGTACAAGTGCTTTTACAAAATCTGGGGTTACGTTGTTGTTTTGAATTAAAACACGTTCACCTTTCTGTACTTTCATTGAGTGGCGCACAAGATTTTGTGCCAGTTTATCAATTCTTGGGTCTTTCATGTTCTGCTCCTTTTATGGTTATTGAACCAAGCCAGAATGACAATGGGTTGGTGTCAGGCTGAACTTGGTTCAGCATCTGCGCTGTATATGTCATAGAGATTCCGAAACAAGATTGGAATGACATTAGCCCTCAATATATCAGATTGTGCATTCTGGCTAAAAAAAATCTGGCAGCGGAAACTGCCAGACTGAAATTTGCGCTATTTCTTTAAGAGAGCGGCAAACGGATTGTAAGTCATTCCATCGTCTGAACCAGAATAAGACTGTTTCGGGCGGTTTTGCGTTTTGCCCTGGAAACTGTCTTTTTTGTCAGAAGCTTTTTTTACGACAACGCGTTTTTTTCCGCTTTCGCCCGAGGCATTTGCCGGTTTGCTAAAGCCAGTTTTTGCAGCCGATTCGCTTTTAAGAGAAAGGCTTATTCGGCGGCGGTCAGCATCAAGCCCGATAATGCGGAATTCTTTTACGTCGCCGACTTTCAGAATGTCCATCGGGTCAGAAACATAAGAATCGCTGAGTTCTGAAATGTGGATTAAACCAGTTTCGTGCAGACCAATGTCAACGAATGCACCAAAATCAACAACATTTTTGATTTTGCCGGTAACTTTCATGCCTTCTTTTAAGTCTTCAAACTGAAGGACACCTTTCTGCATAATTGGTGCAGGATAATCGTCGCGCGGGTCGCGGTTTGGTTTCTGCAATTCTTCAATAATGTCATTGAGGGTTGTTGCGCCAAGCTTGTATTTTTCTTCAAGCTGTTTTCTAAGTTCGCTTGAAATCTTTTCGTTTTTCTGAACGAGCGGAAGGATTTCGCGTGCTGCGTCATAGTTTTCCGGATGAACCCATGTGTTGTCCAGCGGATCTGCACTTTCTGCAATTTTTAAGAAGCCTGCGCACTGTTCAAATGCCTTTGGACCAAGACCCGGCACTTTTTTTAAATCTTCGCGGCTTGTAATTTTGCCGTTTGCATCTCTGTATGCAACAATTTTTTTTGCAGTACTTGAAGTAATTCCAGAAACATATTTCAAAAGTGAATAGCTTGCAGTGTCCAATGGTTCGCTCAACCGTTTCTGATTTACGTCATGCTGATAAAGACCAACACCAATTGCTTTCGGGTCAATTTTAACAAGTTCGCTTAACGGATCCTGCAGACGGCGGCCCATAGAAATTGCACCACGGATTGTAAGGTCAAGGTCTGGAAATTCTTCGCGTGCAATGTCACTTGCTGAATAAACAGAAGCACCAGATTCATCAACAACTGTGTACATAACATCATTGTAGTTTTCGCTGATTACTTTGCTTACGATAGCCTGAACTTCCTGGCTGCCTGTTCCGTTGCCAACGGCTACAACCTGAATGTCATATTTGTCGATGGCATCGTTAATTGCTTTATATGAACCTTCCGGATCTGTTACCTGCTTGATTAAGAAATAGCCGAGATATTTGCCTGTTTCGTCAAGTGCCGCGCATTTTGTTCCTGTGCGGATACCAGGGTCAATTCCAAGAACACGGCTGCCTTTAATCGGCTGTGTCATCAAAAGATTTTTCAAATTTTCACTGAAAATGCCGATGCCGTGTCCGTCAGCTTCGTCAGCTTCGTCGCTTCTAATTTCGCGTACAACTGCCGGTGACAAAAGGCGGACAAGACCATCTTCGATTGCTTCTGCGTAATATGCACATTTTGGCAAAAGGTGTTTTTTAAGCAGGTCAACTGCGCCGTCAACATCAACATCAATTACAACTTCAAGCTTGTTTTCGCGTTCACCGCGGTTAATTGCAAGAATTCTGTGCGGTTTAATCTGATTAAGCGGTTCTTTATAATCCCAGTACATTTGATAGACAGAAGTTTTCATTTCTGCTTCATCGCCAATGCCTTTTACTTGAATTTCGCCTGAAGCAAGATAAAAGTCGTGAACGCGGCTGCGGTTATCTGTGTCTTGAGAAACGCGTTCTGCAAGAATATCCTGTGCACCTTTAATTGCTGCTGCAACATCCGGAACATTGAGTTCTTCGTTTTCTGCATCAGTTTTTACAAATTCTGGTGCTTTTGCGTCAACTTCTTCCTGTGTGCCTGTAAGCATCAAATCTGCAAGCGGTTCAAGTCCGCGTTCAATTGCGAGCATTCCGCGTGTCTTCTTCTTTTTCTTGAATGGTGCCCATAAGTCTTCAAGTTCTGTCAATGTTGTTGCTTTCATTACATTTTCATAAAGACTTTCTGTAAGTTTGCCTGCAGCAAAAATTCCCCGGACAATTTCAAGACGGCGTGTTTCAATGTTTGTGTATGATTTAAAATTGTGGTCACAGTCACGAACTTGTACTTCATCAAGTGAACCATGTGCTTCTTTTCGGTAACGTGAAATGAAAGGAATTGTGCATCCTTCGTTTACCAGTGAAATAACAGCAGAAACCTGCTGTGTACGGATTCCAAGTTCTTTGGCAATCCGGTTCATGATTTCGACCTCGTTTACAACGAGGGCATCAATTGATTCTTGTGTAAATTCCATTGTTTCTCCATAAGGGAGTTTCTAAAAATCTAGAAATTTCCTTTAATCCATTACATTTGCGGTAGCTTTTGACCTGACAAATGAGAAACCAAATAATAAAAAAAATCAGCCAAAATTACAAGGTGGAAAACTAAAAAATGACGTTATACTGATTTTTCTAAAAACGCCTTTACAAGAAATATCTTGAATGGTTCGGACGTTTTTGTTAATTGTTTGCATGTTTTTAGGTGAGTGCATCGTCAGGCTTTTTCTGCTGTCTGCAGAGGGCAGAAGCCTTTTAGTTCTTCAATAAAAATTTTTGCGTATTTTGAAGTTTCTGTTCTGTCGTTTAATATGTAGCCGATTTCCATTTCTTCATTTTGGTCGCAGATTAATGGAATGGAAACAATTTCTTTGCCGTTCAGGTCGCTTGTAACAATGCCTGAACAAATTGTGTAACCGTTCAGACCGATTAGCAGATTAAAAAGTGTGCCGCGGTCAGAAACGTGGATGATTTTTTTTCTTGAAACAGTGCTCAAAATTTCTTCTGAAAAATAAAACGAGTTAAAATCGCCCTGTTCAAAGCATAAATATGGAAAATTTTCTAAATCTTTCAGAGTAACTTCTTTTTTTGAAGAAAGTGGATTTTTTGCGCTTATAAAAACGTGCGGTTTTGCCTTAAAAAGCGGATAAAAAGAAAGGTGATTTTCCTTTAGAAGTTTATTCATAACTTTGCGGTTAAAATCGTTTAAGTAAATAATTCCTGTTTCGCTTTTTAAATTCCGCACGTCTTCAATAATTTCGTAAGTGCGGGTTTCCCTCAGCGTAAAATCGTATTCATCGGCGTCAGATTTTTTTACAAGATTCACAAATGCGTTTACGGCAAACGCATAATGCTGTGTTGAAAAAGAACAGATTTGACGCTGCAGTTTTTTGTTTGTGTAACGGTTTTCAAGCAGGTCTGCCTGTTCAACAACCTGTCTTGCATACGAAAGAAATTCTTCGCCGTCTGCCGTAAGGTTTATTCCTTTTGCATTGCGCGAAAAAATTTCGATGCCAAGTTCGTTTTCTAAATCGTGTATTGAATTTGAAAGAGCCGGCTGCGTAATGTAAATCTGCTTGGCTGCTTCTGTAATTGAACGATATTCAACAATTTTTAATACATATTTTAACTGCTGCAATGTCATGCTGTTATTATACCTATATCTTTTAAATATGCCTACACATAAAAAAACAGATTTTGATTATATCTTGCAAATTCATTATTCTGCAAAACAATAAAGCTTTATTCGTGCGAAAGGTTCAATATCTGTTTAATAAAAGATAGTGAACCCGGCTGCAATGTCTTTTTAAAACAACAGCTCTGAATGCTTTGTGACAGAGTTGCTGATTAAATTCTTTTATGAGAGAAAATTATGAGTAGTTTAAAGACTTGTGTTATCGGGTTTCCTCGTGTAGGCGAACACCGTGAATTGAAATTTGCTTCTGAAAAATATTTTAAAGGCGAGATTGCTGTTGCTGAATTGGAAAAAACAGCAGAAGAATTAAGAAAGCAAAACTGGCTGCTGCAGAAAAATGAAGGAATCAGCTTTATTTCTTCAAACGATTTTTCTTTTTATGACGGAATGCTCGATACGGCTTTTATGCTTAATGCAGTTCCAGCCCGTTACAGAAATCTTTGTCTTTCAAAGATTGATACATTTTTTGCAATGGCACGCGGCTATCAGACAGAAAAAAGCGACGTTACAGCACTGCCGATGAAAAAATGGTTCAATACAAACTATCATTACATCGTGCCGGAAATTGAAGATGATTTTGATTTTTCTTTAGATGCTTCAAAAATAATGAACGAATACAAAGAAGCAGAAAACAACGGCGTAAAAACAAAAGTAAATGTAATCGGGCCTTTTACTTTTTTAAAACTTGCACATTATAAAGGCAGCAGAAACGCCTTTGATTTTGCTTCTGCTGCAGCAGAAAGCTATAAAGCGCTTTTAAAAGAATGTGCAAAGCTTGGTGCAGAATGGGTTTCTATAGAAGAACCATGTCTTGTTCTTGATTTAACGGAGCAGGACAAAAAACTTTTCAATGACCTTTATTCAAAAATCCTTGACGGCAAAAAAGTAAAAGTTCTTCTGCAGACATATTTTGGCGATGTACGCGACTTTTATGCAGAACTTGTAAAATATGATTTTGATGGAGTCGGACTTGATTTTATTGAAGGAAAAGAAACATTAAGCCTTTTGAAGGAAAACGGATTTCCGAAAGACAAAATTCTTTTTGCAGGTCTTGTAAACGGCAAAAACATCTGGAAAAACAATTACGAAAAAACATTCAATATATTGAACGAAATAAAAAAAACATGCAGCGAAAATCAGCTTGTAATAAGTACAAGCTGTTCACTTCTTCATGTTCCTTACACGACCAAGAACGAAGAAAAACTTTCAGTCGATGTCTTAAAGTATTTTGCATTTGCAGAAGAAAAACTCATTGAATTAAAAGAAATTGCATCGAAAGACGAAAAAGCTCTTGAAGAAAATAAAAAACTTTTTGCAGAAGAAAGAATAAAAGAAAACAAAGCCCTTAAAGAAAAAATTGCAAAACTTACGCAAAAAGATTTTGTCCGCCTTCCTTATTTCAACGAAAGGGAATCAATCCAGAAAAAAGCATTTAATCTTCCGCCTTTTCCAACAACCACAATCGGTTCTTTTCCGCAGACAAAAGAAGTGCGTCTGAACCGTTCAGGTTTAAAAAAAGGTACAGTTTCAAAAGAAGAATACATTGCCTTTAATAAAGAAAAAATTGCACAGTGCATTAAAAAGCAGGAAGAACTCGGTCTTGATGTTTTGGTTCACGGTGAATTTGAACGGAACGACATGGTTGAATATTTCGGTGAAAATCTTGAAGGCTACATCTTTACACAGAATGCATGGGTGCAGTCTTATGGAACAAGATGTGTAAAACCACCTGTCGTATGGGGAGACATAACAAGAAGAAATGCAATTACAGTTGACTGGTCAGTGTATGCACAAAGCCTTACAAAGAAATTTGTAAAAGGCATGCTTACAGGCCCTGTTACAATTTTGAACTGGTCATTCCCGCGCGAAGACATTTCGCTTAAAGAAAGCTGTTTTCAGATTGCATTTGCAATACGCGAAGAAGTACTCGACCTTGAAAAGAACGGCATAAAAATCATTCAGATTGACGAAGCAGCCTTAAAAGAAAAGCTTCCTTTAAGAAAAGAAGACTGGCACACAGAATATCTTGACTGGGCAATTCCATCTTTCAATCTTGTTCATTCAGGCTGCAGGGCAGAAACACAGATTCATACGCACATGTGCTATTCAGAGTTCATTCCAATTATCAAAGACATTGATAACATGGATGCAGACGCCATTACATTTGAAGCAAGCCGTTCAAACCTTGAAATCTTGCAGGCACTAAAGGAAAACAATTTTAAGACAGAAGTCGGTCCAGGTGTTTACGACATTCATTCACCGCGCGTTCCTTCAGTTGAAGAAATAGTTGAAGCCGTACGCAGAATGAAAAAATATGTAAATCCTTCAAAGCTCTGGATAAACCCAGACTGCGGTCTTAAAACACGAGGAGATGCAGAAACAAATGCAAGCCTTAAAAACCTTGTAGAAGCTGCAAAAATCATAAGAAAAGAATCTTAAAATACGGGCGGCTTTCCGGTTTCGCGTTTTGGTTGTGCACGGCTATCGGCTGGCGCCGATAGCTTCGAGATTTGTTTTTCGCAGATTTGTCAGTTTATGGAAACATAAACTGACCGTTTTCGCCGAATCAGCCCAAAGAATATGACTAACCCCAAAGCGAAAACCAAACTCGCAAAACTTTTACAAATTGTCATGCTGAATTTAGTTCGGCATCTCAAGAGTGGATAAGATTTGTGTATTGATAAGACCCCGAACCAAGTTCGGGGTGACAGATTTACGTAAAACAGCTGAACCCAGCGGGACTTGTACAGGAAACGGCTTAAATTAGCTAAAAAAAATTTTCCAATTGATGCCGTGAAGAACAAAACTAAGGAATGTAAAAATCCAGGTTTCCAAAGGGCGTGGCTATTCTAACTTGTAGAAGTTATAAAATAAACCATGTGCGAGTTTTGCGAAGCAAAATCTCGCCGCTATCAGCTGTGCTGATAGCCTTTCGCCGAACCGAATCAAAATATGTGAACCAGCTAATGCGAAAACCAAATGCTTTCAAGCATTATAAAAAATATTTCCAAAGCGAAAACCAAACTAACGAAAGGCTGGTTCGCGGCTACCGTCGTTAGCATTTGCTAATTGACAAAAAAACGTCTTTTTGAGTCGTTAGCATTTGCTAATTGGTCAAAAAGACATCTTTTTGAGTCGTTAGCATTTGCTAATTGGTCGAAAAGACATCTTTTTAGGTCGTTAGCATTTGCTAATTGGTCAAAAAGACATCTTTTTGAGTCGTTAGCATTTGCTAATTGAACAAAAAGACATCTTTTCGGGTTGTTAGCAAATGCGAATTACGGTTTCGCATTTGGGTTGTGCTACAAATTTGGGCTGAATCCGGCGAAACCTACGAGTTTATGCTGCGCATAAACTCGCGAAGGCTGGTGCGACAAGTTGCTTGCAGGAACGGTTTCGCGTTTGGGGTTTCGCTTTTGACTTTGCTGCTTTAGGCGCAAGGCTATTCGCTTTTTTAATCGTAACGATAAAGTCATAATTAAAAATTATGGTTATTCATAAAAAAACAGATTTTGATTACATTGCTGAAATTATGTATCCTTGAATATCAGCCTAAAAACAGTCATGCAAAAACACGCAGGAGCATTTTTAAGGAATTTATATGTTAGACAACAGCATTTTTAATAGAAAGACAGTTTTTTCATTTGAAGTTTTTCCGCCTAAAAAGACTTCTTCAATAGAAAGCGTTTATAAAACACTGGACGAACTTTCAGACTTAAAGCCTGATTTTATAAGCGTAACATATGGTGCCGGTGGAAGCGAAAACTGTTCGAATACACTTGAAATTGCAAAAAGAATAAAAGATTCGTGCCATGTTGAAAGTGTTGTTCATCTGCCGTGCCTTCATCTTTCAAAAAAAGAAGCATCTGTCATGCTCAAGACTTTCAGCGATAACGGCATAGAAAACCTTTTGGTTCTGCGCGGCGACAGAATTGAAGGACGTGAACCTGCAGGAGATTTTAAACATGCTTCAGATTTAATCAGCTTTATAAAAAAAGAATCTGCTGAAAACGGCTTTAATTTTCATCTTTCGGGCGCATGTTATCCAGAAAATCATCCTGAATCTAAAAATGTTTTTGAAGAAATCAAAAACTTAAAATTAAAGGCAGACTGTGGGGCAGATCACTTGATTTCGCAGCTTTTTTACGACAACCATCAGTTTTACCGCTTTATTGAAAACTGCCGCATTGCAGAAATAAACGCACCGATAGAAGCCGGCATTATGCCTGTTACAAACAAGGCTCAGATTGAAAGAATGGTTAGCCGCTGCGGCGTTGCACTGCCTGAAAAATACCGCACAATGCTTGAAACATTTGGCGAAAACAACGATGCAATTTTTGAAGCAGGCATTGCGTATGCCGTAAATCAGATAATTGATCTTGTAAGCCACGGCGTGCAGGGCATTCATCTTTACACAATGAACAGAAGCGAAATTGCAAGGCGCATTTATGAAAACGTTAAAAAAGTGCTGGATCTAAAAGCCGCATAAAACCGAGAGTTCATTTTTATTTGTGTGCTTTACCTTAAAAAATACTTGTCAAACGTTATTTGCTTCAGTAATATTCGGTAATTGAGGCGGAAAATGTCTGAAATTCAAAATGTTCTTGAAAAATTAGAAGGCACATTGCTTTATGATGTGCTTGTTCAAATTGAAAACGATTATCTGAATATTGCTGAAAAACAGCATGACTGGTATGCAAAGACCAATTTTTTATGTCCAGACGGCTGCGGCACCTGCTGCGTCAATTTTGAACCAGATTTAATGGAAGCAGAAAGTCTGTACATGGCAGCCTGGCTGATTGAAAACCAGCCGGAAGTTGCAGAAAAAATTGCTGACAATAAATTTCCTTTTGACAACGGCAAAACCTGTCCGTTGTTCAATCCAGATTCAAAATATCATTGTTCAATATATGGCGGAAGGGCTTATATCTGCCGTTTGTTCGGTGCAAGCAGCTTTTATTCAAAAGAGCAGAAAAGAACATGGCGCCCGTGCAAGCATTATCCTGAAGAAATGCTGAAAGAATATAATCCGTTTTTGGAACACAAAACATATTCTGAAGAAGAAACAATCAATTTTATTGGCGAAATTCCGCCTGCAATGAGCGATTTTTTGCAGTCTTCTGCTTCTTTTGGAACAGAATCTAAAGAAACTGTGCTGCTTAGAGAAATTTTGCCTGCTGCCATACGGAAAATTTATTGGATTATTGATATGAATGACAATAACAATCCAAACGGCAGCCCGCAGACACCAATGGCGGCATAATTCAAAGCTTCCGGCTTGTTTTTGTATATGCTTTCTTTACAGTTTTTAAAAATTACATGATAATAATGATATGAGAGAGAAAAAATTCCTTCTATTCATAATTATTGCCTGTTTATTTGTGTCTTGCAAAACATCAGATTCTGCAAAAACGGAAAAGACAGAAATTGAAACAATTGAAACAGAACAGGGCGGTCTTGTAATTCAAGACCATAACGAACCAAATCAAAATGCAGCACTGGCGTCTTATATGGACCAGGCTCCTGCAATGAATTCCATTTTGGAATATGTCGTCTGGCGTGGCGACGTTTCCTTTGATTATGCTCCTCTGAATGAAGTTGATGCCCTTATTTTTAGTGAACTTTCATACATAAATTACAGCCACTGGCTTTCTTCTTCTTTTGAAAACAAGCGCACTTTAAAAGAAATTGCAAATGATTGTCATGCAATGACAGAAGCCGAAAGAGAAAGATACATAGTTCCTCATGTTGAACCAAAAACATTGACGCTTTTATATATGGCTGGAAACAGTACCCGTTTTGGTTCTCTGGATGTTTGCGGTTATGCTGAAGTTAAAGATACAGAAAATGTTGAACAGTTTGCAGCTGTAACTTTCTGCTTTGGCAAAAGCTGGGCTTTTTCTGGATTCAGGGGAACAGATGATTCTCTGGTCGGCTGGAAAGAAGATTTTAACATGGCTTATCTTTCTCCTGTGCCAGCACAGGCTGATGCTGTAAAATATGTTGAAGAAGCTGCGAAAGTTTTGAATTGTGATCTTGCTCTTGGTGGTCATTCAAAAGGCGGCAACCTTGCCATTTATGCGGCGGCTTTCAGCAGAAAAAGTGCAAAAGACAGAGTAAAAATTGTTTATAATTTTGACGGTCCTGGTTTTGAAAATTCAATCATTCAGACAGACGAGCTGAAAAGTGTCATTCCGATAGTTCATACTTTTTTGCCAAAAGCTTCCATTATTGGCATTTTGTTTCAGTATGATGGAAAATGTGTTTTTGTAGAAAACGATGAAAAAAACGGAATTTTGCAGCATAATCCATTTTCATGGTACGTTTATGGTACAAGATTTGTATATGCAGACAAGCAGACAACCGGAAGTGTTTTTGTTGACCTTACGACGAAAAGGTGGCTGTCGCAGCTTGATAAAAACCAGCTTGAAGCTTTTGTAAATGTTCTGTTTGATGTGCTTGGTGCTTCAGATGCTTCTTCTGTGCATGAAATTGCTCAAACATGGTATAAAAAACCTAAAAATGTCATTAAATACATAAATCAGCTGGATTCTGAAACAAAAGAAGTTGTTCTTGAAGTGGCGCAGGTGCTTTTTTATGCAGCAAAAGAAAATGTTCCGATTGTTTCAGATTTAAAGCCAAAGCGTAAATTATTCAAATAAACTTCCTTGATTCGTACAGACGGTTTCAGTCTCTGTTTTCATAAAACGGGATGAAACCCGGCTGCGCTATTTTATGAGAAAGAATGAACATTGATGTACAAAGGTGATTTTCGTTCATTTTTTGCCTTAAATTTTTTACTGCTCATTAATAAAAAATTTAACTTTATAGATTTTATTTTGTTATATTAGCATAGGATTTGCAATAAAAAGTTTAGGGCTGATACGATTTTTAACTTGCTGTAATATCACGACTTGAAACATCGAAAAATTCAGAACCTTCCTTTGAAATTTAAATGATTTAGAGATTTTAAAAAGTTTTGATTGAAGAAGCGCTAAAAACTGCATATACTAATTTATACTGGGGTTTTATTTGATTTAGGCATTTGCTAAAAAATCTTTTAAAGATTGCAGTGCATTTTAAGCTGGTTCAATCAGACAGCTTAAAATGTCATTTTTTAGATACCTTTTAACATTTGAAACAACCGGAAAAATAGGGAATGGATTGAAACTTCCGCTGTGCATTTTTAACATAACAAGCTTTCCTCATTTTGATAAAAAATCATGTGGCTTTGTCAAAAAGCTGCTGGTGCTTTTTTTAATTTTTATCTGTTCTTTTTATGTTGCTGCACAGGAAGAAACTGTTCTTGTAAAAAAGAACGAATATGGCGGAAAAACTGTTCAGTTTGTATATCAAAATGGCGATGCTTATTATTCAAAGCTTGAATCGTCTGTTTATTATTTTGATGCAGACGGCAAGGCATGTCGTGTCATTCACAAATTTAATGAAAGCCAGCAGCTTTTAAAAGGCTTTTCTGCACAGGAAGAGCGCCTTGAAAACGGGCTTGTTCTTTCGTATAAACTTACGCTTACTGCAAAGCAGCGAGCAGAGCAGGGCATTGATTATCTGATTGAATATGTCGGAGAAAACGGTTCTGTTATCAGAAAACAGTACGTAAAAGGTGAACTTAGCCGCACGGAACAGACTGGCGGGTTTACTGACATTTATCCGTTTTATGCACTTGATGTTCTTGAAAAATATCTTGCAGAAGACGAAACACATGAAATTGTTTCAGAAAAAGCCGTGTACAAATTCAGTGCCACATTCAGCCGCGGCAGAAGCTTTGTTGAATTTACGTCCGGTTTAAAAAACATAAGCGAAAAAGAAAAAAACATGATTTCGGCATATATGGACTGTTATAACCAGAACCATCTTGCAAAGCTTTTCAATAAAAAAGTGCAGGTTTCTTACGGCCGGCGCACTTATACGGCGTTTGTACAGGATCAGCTTTTGTCGCACATAAAAAAAGGCAAGCAGTGTCTGCTTTCTTATGGAGTCGTCGGCTATAACGGAGAACTTTGCCTTTTGGTTACGGCTGTCGGCAATCTGGATTAACATTTTGAATATGCACAAAAATGAATGAATAAGACGAATGTTTAATGTTTTGAAATTTATCGTGCGAGAAATTAATGCCTGTTTTCAAGACCGCATAACGTTTTGAGTTGTTTCTGTTGATTCTTTATGATTGCTTTGGCTTTTTTTAATCTGAGGTTGTTTTGATGTTAATTGATTGGCTTAAAAACAGGAGGCGTTTAAAAATGCAGGAAAAAATTGAAAAGCTGCAGAAAATTATTGATGAAAGTTCATCTATTGTGTTTTTTGGCGGTGCCGGTGTTTCAACCGAAAGCGGCATTCCGGATTTTAGAAGCACATCCGGGCTTTATCATCAGCAGTGGGCATATCCTCCGGAAACAATCTTGTCGCACACCTTTTTTGAAGACAGAACAGAAGAATTTTATCGTTTTTATCGAGAAAAAATGCTTTTTCTTGATGCGGAACCAAATGCAGCACATAAAGCGCTTGCAAAACTTGAAGAAAAAGGCAAGTTAAAGGCTGTTGTTACTCAAAATATAGACGGTTTGCACCAAAAAGCCGGCAGCAAAGCTGTTTTTGAACTTCATGGAAGCGTCCTTCGAAATTACTGCACAAAATGCGGTGCTTTTTATGGTGCTGAATATATCAAGAATTATGGCGGAAAATTTGAAGGCGATGCAGCAGAAAACAAATATGCTTCGCTTGTGCCGCATTGTTCAAAAGAACCTTGCCACGGGCTTATAAAACCAGATGTCGTTCTTTATGAAGAAGGGCTTGATAATGATGTAATTGAAGGAGCCATTTCGGCAATAGCGGCTGCAGACTGCCTTATTATTGGCGGCACATCGCTTGTAGTTTATCCTGCGGCGGGTCTTGTTCGCTATTTTAAAGGCAAAAATCTTGTGCTTATCAATAAATCAAGTACTTCGTGCGATTCTATGGCAAATCTTGTAATAAACGAACCTATCGGAGAAGTTTTTTCTAAATTGAAAATCTGAAATTGCAAGTCGTTGACACTAAAGTATTATAAGCGGTAATCTGAATCTCGAGATAAATTACTGTAAGCTACATGTTTTTGCTGTTTATAGGCAATTTTCATAATATTGAAATATAGGGTAATGCAAGATTTTGCATTTGTGGAGGATTTATGGATTTTCAAGACGGTTCACCTCTTGATGTATGCTGTGCGCATCTTTTTAGTCAGCTTAAGCAATTAAACCATTCAGCCAGTGTTGTAGATGATACAAATGTCCTGCAGGAAGCAAATCCTGTTATTTTAAAAATTATGGATGACATGCTGAATGGTGTCATGCTTCCAGGTTCTTGCATAGCAGGAATAGAAAATGTAAAAGAATTTCTGACTGCTGTTAATTCCGGCAAACGCGGTCTTGTTTTAATGGAACATTACAGCAATTTTGACCTTCCAGGGTTCAGTTATCTGCTTAGAAAATCTGGAAGTGCTGAACTGAACGAAATTGCAGACAGAATTGTTGCAATTGCAGGAATGAAGCTTAGCGAAGAAAATCCTATGATCAGTGCCTGGGCTTCAGCTTATGACCGCGTAGTAATTTATCCAAGCAGAAGTCTTGCTTCAATTACAGATCCTGAAGAACGTGCAAGAGAAGAGCAGCGCAGCCGCAAAATCAACATGGCTTCTATGCGTGCTCTGGACAATGTAAGAAAACAGGGCAAGATTCTGCTTGTGTTTCCAGCCGGCACAAGATTTAGAAAAAACAAACCTGAAACAAAACGCGGCGTAAGAGAAATTGATTCATATCTTCGCCTTTCAGATGTAATGCTGCCTGTTGCAATTAATGGAAACTGCCTGCGCATTTCTGATGAAAACCCTTCAAACATGATAAAAGACGAAATGTGGCATGATAAAATGGTTTATACAGCTGGCAAAATGCTTGAATGCAAGCCTTTCAGAAAAGCAATTCAAGAAACACTTCCAGAAGATCTTGAAGATAAAAAACAGCCTGTTGTTGATAAAATAATGAGCATTCTTGATGATATTCATGTTGAAGCTGAAAAAACAAGATAGCCTTTAACAATCTGAATAAAGCCTTTCTGATATTTGAAGAGCACGAAAGTGTGTCCAAATTATTAGAAAGGCTTTTTTTATGCAGTTTTCAGTATGTAAAGGCGCTTAAGAATTTCAGTTTTGTCGTGTGAAGTTTCAATGTTTGTTTCTGAAAAGGCCACCGTGGCTGACGGTTATTTCCTCTTTTGCAAAAAAAAGATACTCGGTTTTGATGTGCAAAATTGACAATTTTGCCGATATTAAAGTGCAGAAAAGAGATTTTAAAATTGTTATAACTGAATGGTGTAAAGTATCGCATCTGTAGCTGTTACTTAAAATTACAATTTTTGATTCTCTTTTTTTATCTTTACAAAAAAAGCGTGGTGCATTTTGAGGTAAAATTCAAAATGCTTGTGTGTTGCAGAATTTCGGAGTATCATATTTCCTATGAAGCAAGTACTTATTATTGATGAGACACCTTTATTTAGAGATTATGTAAAAGGAAAACTCGTTACTGACAAAATTTATGTTGAAACAGCGTTAAATCATTATGATGGTGCAAAAAAGATGCACTCTATTTTGCCTGACCTGCTTATTCTTGATGCTACTTTCTCTTTTGAAGAATTACTTGACTTCCTTCAGCGCAAATCTGCGAATCCAAATACTGCAAAAATTCCTGTTATTCTTTCTGGACCAACATTGGAGCATGGTCAGATTGCTCAATTGGCACCGTTTAGAATCATCAAATATTTTAATAAACCTATTAAAATTGATATTTTCTTTGAAACAATCGGTCAGCTGCTTCAAATTGCAATTCCAATTGATACAACACCGTGTATTCTTGAAACGCATTTAAATAACAACATTATCTTTGTTGAAATTTCTCAAGGCTTAAACCGCGAAAAAATAACGCTTTTGGGTTATCGCATTTCTGAACTTATTACATCAAATAAAATTTCAGCACCAAAAGTTGTTCTTATGATGTCGGCACTCAAGCTTTCTTTTGTTGACGGCATGAACCTTGAACTTCTTTTCAAGAGCATTCTTTCTGATATGCGTATAAGAGACAAGAATGTAAAAGTTCTTACTTTTGACAAATATACAAAGCAGCTTATTTCAGGTCATCCGGAATTCCGTGGAATTGAAACTTCAACAGATGTAACTTCGTTTATTCGTGACATTGCACCAAAAACACAGGATATTTATGACATGGCCGAACTTACGAGCCTTAATCTGCTTTCTGCAACAGAAGAGAATGGAGAAGGTTCTGTACAGATGCGCTTTAAATCTGATGTCGGTCAAAGTGAAAATTCCGCTGATGATTCTGGTGTTGAAATGTACATAAAGGTTGCTGTAATTGATGATGATTCAATTACCAGAGCTATTCTTCAAAAAGCTTTTTCTGCAATTAATGCCAGGTCAGATCTTTTTGAAAATGGTGCAGATTTCCTTGCAGCTATTAAATCTAAGGCTTATGATGTAGTTGTACTTGATATTCTTATGCCAGGTCTTAATGGCTATGAAGTACTTACTGCTTTGAGAGATTTGGAATATCCACCGGCGGTTATTGTTTATTCGAGTATGAGTAACCGTGAATCTGTGGTACAGGCTTTGAGTGTAGGCGCAAAAAGTTATCTTATTAAGCCGCTGAAACCAGAAGCTGTAGTTCAAAAAGCTCAGGAGCTGCTTGGATTGTCAAAGAATGGATGAAAAGGAAAAAACTAGCGACGCAAACAGAAATCTGTTTCTTGCAAATATTACGCATGAGTTTCGAACTCCGATACAGACTATTATAGCTACGATTGACCTGCTTAAGGAAACAGCGCTCGATCCTGAGCAGCTGGAGTATATTCAGCAGGTTCATTTCAGTGCAGAAGCTTTGCTTTCTCTTGTCAATGATTTCCTTGATTTTTCAAAACTTGAATCTGGACAGTTCCGTTTTGAGTATATTCCGTATAATCCGCTTGTTTTAATTGAACAGACAATTGACCTTCTTGCAATTGAAGCCCACAACAAAAGTATTGAAATAATATCTGATATTGATTTTATGCTTCCGGCGCAGATTATAGGTGATCCGACACGCACCCGCCAGGTTCTTACAAATCTTTTAAAAAATGCTGTTAAATTTACGCAGCAGGGGTATATTGAAGTAAGTGCATCTGCAGATGATGCGTCTAAAGAAATCAGTTTTTTTGTAAAAGACACAGGAATCGGCATTTCTGAAGAAAGCAAAAAAAAGCTTTTTTCTAATTTTTTCCAGACAGATGCTTCAAATACAAGAAAATATGGCGGAACAGGCTTAGGACTTTCTATTTCAAAGCAGTTTGTTGAACTTATGGGCGGTCGCATCGCCGTAAAAGACAATCCTGAAGGCGGTTCTGTTTTTTATTTTACGCTGCCTTATACACTGCCGGAAGACACTGCAGAAGAATTCAATGAATTGGAAAAATCTGTTACGGACGGGCAGAAAATCCTCATCGTAGATGACAGGGAAAGTGCTGCAGACAGTTTTCGGAAAAAGCTTAAACGGCTGGGCTTTGAACAGGTTGATTTTGTATTGTCGGGCGAAGAAGCTTTAAAAAAGCTTTGTGATGCTGCCGAAAAGCAGACGCCTTATACACAGGTTTTTATTGATATGGTTATGCCTGTAATGGATGGCTGGCGGCTTTCATCTGAAATTAATAACAATCCTTTGATAAACAGTTCAAAACTTTATCTGCTCATTCCAGAAGGTCAAATGGGCCGCGATGCAAAAATGAAGCGTCTGAAATGGTTTAACGGCTATCTTTATAAACCGGTCAAAAAAAAGCAGCTTTTAAACTTGCTGATTGCAAATGCAGAAGATCCGCTTGAGCTTGAAGCCGTGCCGGATGACTCTCCTGTAGACAAAAGCAGTACTGTTCAGCCTGAAAATAATTATATTCCGCCGGCAGAACCTGCAGAAAAAAACACAGATGCGCCTGTGTATGAAGAAATTGCAAAAGATAAGCTCATAATTATTGCAGAAGATCACCCTGTTAATCAAAAGCTTATCAGCAGGTTTTTTCAGCAGTTCGGTGCAGAAACAGTTTGTGCCGCCAATGGAGAAGAAGCCGTTGCTGCTGTTACTGCACACCCGAAAGCATATTTAGTGTTTATGGACATTCAAATGCCAATAATGAGTGGTGTTGAAGCTACTCAGAAAATACGTGCCGCAGGTGTAGAAATTCCGATTATTGCATGTACGGCAAATACTGATGAAGCAGATTTTAATGAATATTATAAAGCTGGAATGAACGATGTTTTGATTAAACCGTTTAAAAAACAGACTGTTTATGAAATTTTGCAGAAATGGATTGAAATCCTTGAAAAAACAGCTGTAAAAGAGTTTGTTAAAGCAGAAGAAGATAAAAACCAGCCGCCAAAATTAAAAATTTCAAGTGCAGTTTATAACCCTTCTGCAT
>JAKSTS010000033.1 GCA_024402455.1 Treponemataceae bacterium | reverse complement strand
GCTCTTGAATATGCAGCACCCAAAAAAGGCACAATTGAAGCCAATGCTGTCCAGAATTGTTTCTGCATATGGCATCTTTTTACATGTCCAAGTTCATGACCTAAAATAAACTTGACTACTTCAGGTTCTGTGTCATACATCTCGAAAATATCAGAATAAATTGCTATGTAGTTTTTACATGAAAATCTGATTGCAAATGCGTTAAGCGCACCGCCTTCCTGCAGAATAAAAAGAGGCGGAATCTTTTTCATATTCAATTCTTCTGCCATTTTCTGATAAAACGCATAAAATTCAGGGAACTGTTCACTGTTTATCTCTACACCGTTTCCTTTAAGATAACCAACTATAAATATTTTGCTGATATACACATAAATCAAAATTATTACAGCATAAAGCACAAAAGTTGATGCCAATGCCAAGACTGATACTTGTTCACCATCTTGAGAAGGGGTTGATGCTATATACCCCAATAATTTGTAAATGCCATACACAATCAGCAACGTAAAAATCACTTTTAGTGCAAAAAGAAAGCTTTCTTTTTTGTTTACTCTTGTTTTCATAAACTTCTCCCATATGAACACTGTGCGGCAGCTTAACACACTGCGTACAGTGCAAAAAAATGAATGTCTGCATTTTCAGCAGTTTCATAAGATGCTCAACTATAATCTATAATACAATGCAAAAGCAACAGTTTCCGCTCAAAACAAGATAAAATGCATTCTCTTTTCCTTTAATTGCATTTGTGCTAAACTTTGAAAAAATTGCTGCAAAGCCTGCTTAAAAGGCTTTATCTGTGCAAAAGTTCTGACAACCCGATGCACTGCGGAGAGGTTGCTGATTTTGGGAGGCATAAGTTATGGAAGAAATCTTAAATTTACTGAAAGAAAATGCGCGGCTCACAGCCGAAGACATAGCCGCAATGACAAAAAAAACACCAGAAGAAGTTGCAGCAATCATAAAAAAATTTGAAGACGACGGCGTTATTCTTAAATATTCTGCTATTGTAAATCCGGAAAAAGACCTCGAGACAAAAGAAAAAGTTTGTGCCGAGATTCAGATTCAGGTGCAGCCGCAAAGAGAACATGGTTTTGATGCCATTGCAGACCGCATTTACCGTTTTCCACAGGTAAAATCACTTTATCTTATGAGCGGCGGTTATGATTTCAAGATTATCATCGAAGGCAATTCTTTAAAAGAAGTTGCACTTTTTGTTTCAGAAAAACTTTCTACACTTGAAGGCGTACGCTCAACAAAAACAAATTTCGTATTAAAGACCTATAAAGAAAATGATATCGTTTATGTCGAAGATGAACGCGACAACCGTGAAGGGGTTCAGGCATAATGAATGACAGGAAGGATAAATTTTCCCAAAAAATGATGGAAATTCCACCGTCTGGAATCAGAAAGTTTTTTGAGCTTTGCATCGGTCACGATGATATAATTTCTCTTGGTGTCGGCGAACCAGATTTTTCAACACCATGGGTAATGCGCGAAGAAGCATTCTATCACCTTGAAAAAGGTCATACGTCATATACTTCAAACTGGGGGCTTTTAGACCTGCGCGAAGAAATTGCAAAATATCTTCAGCGTTACGAGCTTTTTTATGATGCAAAAACAGAAATTCTGCCTACAATCGGAGCTTCTGAAGCGCTTGACCTTGTTCTGCGTGCAATTTTAAACCCAGATGACGAAATAATCGTATGTGAACCATGCTATGTAAGTTACCAGCCGCTTGCAACTTTGTGCAATGCAAAAGTTGTGCACCTGGACACAAGCAGAAACGGTTTTTATCCGACGGCAGAGCAGATTGAAAATGCATGCACGCCAAAGACAAAAGCCGTAATGTTCTGTTCTCCTTCAAACCCGACAGGACGCATCATTCCGGCAGACGAACTTGAAAAAATTGCAAAAGTTGTGCAGAAACACCAGATCTGGTGCTTGAGCGATGAAATATATTGCGAACTTTTATATGACGGACACAAACATGTTTCAATCGGAAAATTCCCCGGCATGAAAGACTATGCAATAATTTTTAACGGCTTCTCTAAAGCATTTGCAATGACAGGCTGGCGTATCGGCTACATTGCAGCACCGCACGACCTGCTTGTTCAATGCTGCAAACTTCATGCATACAATTCAATATGTCCGCCGATTTTCAGTCAGTATGCTGCCGCAGAAGGCTTAAAACACGGCTGGTCAGAAGTTGAAAAAATGCGCATAAGCTATCAGCAGAGACGAAATATTATGTATAAAGCTTTTGTTGACATGGGACTTCCATGCATTGAACCGGAAGGTGCTTTTTACATGTTTCCAGACATACGTTCAACGCACATGACTTCTGAAGAATTTGCAACCGAAGCAATTGAAAAATACAGCGTAGCAGTTGTTCCAGGCACATGCTTTGGTGCAGGCGGCGAAGGTTTTGTACGCTGCTGCTATGCAACGGACGTAAATAAAATGAAAGAAGCATTACGGCGCATAAAACAGATGCTTGAAGCTCACAAACACTGCTAAAACAAAAAGCGGAAACCTTGTTTAAAGTTTCCGCTTTTTCATAATGCCATTCTGATTTTATTTCAGCATCTGCACAAAACCTAAATCTTAAACCTTCCGATCATAGATTCCATTGAATCAATGTTATCGCGTGTCTGTTTAACCATGTCCGAAACGCCCTGTGCAGATTTATTAATCAAAACAGCACCTTCCGCCATTTCATCCATGCTGCCGGCAACAATATCTGCAATCTGCGTCATTGTAGACATTTCACTATTTGTCTTGTTAATTGCATCTTCCATTCCACGGGTCATTTCTTTTACCTGTTCTGTAGAATAATTAATATTGTGCAGTGCATCCAGAACCTGTTTTGAACTTTCTTCCTGCTCAGTCATCATTGAACTCATTTCCTGAACAAGCCGGTCTGTCACAGAAAGTTTATCTGCAACATTAACAAACGCTTCAGAAGAAGATTTTGAAGAAGAAACAACATCGCTGATTGTCGTTGAAATTTCTTTCATGCGCTGACCAATAATATGAGACTGTCTGCTTGAGTTTTCTGCAAGCGTTCTGATTTCATCTGCAACGACGCTGAAACCTGTACCAAGATCGCCTGCATGAGCAGCTTCAATTGCAGCATTCATTGCAAGCAGGTTTGTCTGAGATGCGATGCGGGCAATTACGCCATTTGCTTCTATCAGAAGCTTAGATTGAGCTGCCATTTCCGTAATTTTTTTGTCAACTTCAAGCTGCTTTTCTTTGCCTTCTGCAGTTACGCCGGACAGTTCTGTAAACTGTGCATTCATTTTCTGCATTGCCGTATTGACAGAAGCAATATTTCCAATCATTTCTTCAATACATGAAGCTGAAGTTGAAATATCTGCAGTCTGATTTTTTACAGTAGCCTGCAACTGTTTAGCCATATCAATTGACATTGCCATCTGATTGTTTGCAGATTCAATTGCAGTAGTCTGATTTACAGTCTGATGACGCACGCTTTCAATATTTGCCATAATCTGACAGATTGAGCTTGCAGAATCAGAAGCAGAAGAACCTAATGTCATGCTGATATAGTCAAGATCAACTTCTGCAATCTTCAGTTCTTTAATAAGCTTCTGCTGGTACTCAATGAATGTATCAATATCAACACTAAGACGGCCTATTTCATCGTTTTTGTTATAATTGATTCTGTAAGTTAAATCTGCATTTTCAGATTTTGCTGCAAGATTATGAATTGCAGAAGAAACAAGACGGAGCGGATTGAAAATAAGGTAATGCAAAATAAAGAAAGTAAGCACACAAAGCATGACTGTAAAGAACAGAATAACAGGAATAATTACCGTAAGGATAAGCTGCCTTGTGCTTTTTACAACTTTTACCGGAATACCGATAAAATATATGCCATCCATATTTTCTTCATTGTCAATTGCAGTATACATAGTAAGATAATCTTCACCCTGAATGATGTTCTTGCCTCTATACGGCAATTTATCATTGCATACGGTGTTATAAATTAAATCATTATTCAAAGTTGTTCCAACGATACGTGCACCTTCTGCATTTTTAATAGATGTGGCTACACGCATGTCCTTTATAAAAAGAGTAACTTCGCAGCCAAACATGTCATGAAGATAATCAACAAAAGTGTCATCTGTCAGCCTTTCTTCAAGAACACAATAGCCAGAAAAATAATCTTCAATTTCAACTTCGCAAAATGAAACAATGGAAACACGGTCTTCAAAAACAGCAACAGAAGCAAAAGGCGTCATCTTCCTTGCATGTTCCAGAACATTTGACCCTTTAAACAAAGCAGGTTTATCAACAACCAAATCTGAACTGAAAACAATGTTTCCAATCTGGTCAAGCAGATAAACGGAAGACACATCATATGCAGCGCGCATTGTTGCAAGAGTTTCTTTTACATACGAAATATTCTCTTCTTCAAATGCGTAATCTAAATCACTTGAAGTTGAAACAAGCAGGGCAACATTGTGAAGACGTTCTTTTCTGCGTGCAACTTCACTCTGCAGGAAAGAAACGCGGTCATCAATGGTTTTTTCAAAATAACGGTTAAAGCCTGTCTGTGTAGCACTTATTACACCAAAGAGAATGGCAAATGTGTATAAAATCAAACCTGCTGCAAGAAAAATAACTATCCGTGTAATCAAAGACTTTTGCTTTTTTTCTTCTTCCTTTTGCTTCTTTGCAAAAACACCTTTCATCAAACAGCCTCCTCCAGAAAAAGCACAAAACATTAAAATCAGTCTGAAAAACAGAAGTTTCAGGAAATCTCAAAAATCTCTTCTGATAATGTTTTGATTATAACATCAAATATAAAAATTTGCTGATAAATCTCTGGTTTTATTAAAAATTTACAAAAAAACTAATGGAACCTGAAACTATAAAACTTTGCACCGCACAGCCGAACAAAAGGGGAAAATCATTGCAAATAACCAGCAGCACGTAAGTCATCAACAACGCGAGCTGTAAATTTTTCTGCACCATAAAGGTTTAAGTGATCGTCATCCATAAATAATTCTATATGTGGAGAAAAATCTTCATCTCGAGAATAATCCCAGTATGGAATGAATGGATATTTTTCACATAATTCAGCACTGAACTTATAAAAACCTTTTTTCTGGTATGGTGCTATTTCATCAAAGGCTTGATTAAAATATTCGTACACTGGAATTGTAATAAAAACAGGACGATAGCTTTTTTCTAAGCAGTAATCTACCAATGCAGATACCGCATCAAAGTTCTTTTGATAGGAAGCTTCTTCAAAAGGAGCTTCGTTGTTAAAAAACCAGTCTGCAGATTGCTCATCTATTATTTTCTTCATTTCCTCTTCTGATAATGATTTTGAAGAAAATCTTTCTATCGGATTATATGACAGATCATTCCATATATAGGAACACCACTTTATATGTGAAATTAATGGAAAAAGTTTAAAATGCATACAGGCATTCCATGTCCAAAACGGATGGCTTTTTTTATTCATAAATTGATAATAATATTGAGCTCTGCTACATTGCCAGTACTGATAAACTTGATGATAAGATAGTGGGATTAGAACAACTGCACCAGGTGTAATTGCGTTTTCAAAATATTTAAGCATATTTAAATCCATGAAAAAAGATTGCGCACTAAGAGCAAAATTAAATGCATTCAATTCCGGATAATCTTCCCATTTTAAGCCATAGTATCCGTGGCTTGTTCCTACATTACACAATTGTAGGCCTTCTGGAACAAAGTTAAATCGTGAAGAAAAATCATACTGGCTTTTCCAGTGATTTGTCTGTTTGTATGCAATATTTAATCCTATAAATACCAGTATAATAAAAATAGATGGGATTAATAGAACAATCGTTTTGCGTATTAATTTTTTCATCTTAACAGAACCTCCTTAAAACTGAAAATAAACGAATTCATTTACTGGAATGTTCTGTAAATACGTCCAAAGTAAAGTACCAAATGCACCGTTAAACAAACAGAAATAACAAAACCATTTCAATATGACCGGTAAACTTCGTACTACTTCATAGCCACGGCGGCTTCTTGCACTGTAAGCTTCAATAAACAATATCAATATACTTAAAAAGCAAAGTACCAGTGATTTTCTTGAATCATAACTGGTTGTATGACCAATACACAAAACAGTATCTGTCAGTTGTTTTAATCCCATTTCATTTATGCCAGTTTTTATTATCCATAAGCATTCGCTAGGAATTTCTGCAAGTTTTCTGCAAATTTGAGCGACACTTCCTAAATCCGGAGCGCGGAATACAATCCAGCCGAAGCACACCAGTGCAAACGTAAACGCCATCTGAACAAACTGCCACCAGCGCCTAATCTTGCCGTCTTTGTAAATACCGCATCGTTTCAAAATTGCAGTCCTAAACGGCCTGGTACATTTGCCAGCAACCTGATACATTCCATGCAGCAAGCCCCATACAACAAAATGCATGGCTGCGCCGTGCCACAAACCTGAAATAAAAAATGTAATTACCAGATTTAAATAGTTCCGCGGTACACTTACCCGGTTGCCGCCAAGAGGTATGTACACATAGTCCTTGAACCATGTAGAAAGCGAAATATGCCAGCGTCTCCAGAATTCCGCAATGGATTTAGAAAAATATAGATGCCTGAAGTTGCGCATTAAATTAAAGCCCAGCACTTTTGCAATACCAATTGCCATGTCCGAATAACCGGAAAAGTCGCAGAGTATCTGGAATGCAAAAAACACGGTTGCAACTAACAGCGCAATACCGGAAGAATTAGTAATATCACCGTAAACTTTATCAACATAAAAAGCCAAACGGTCGGCAATGCACACTTTTTTGAATAAACCCCATGTTGCAAGCAGCAGGCCTTCAACCGTGCGGTCATAGTCAAAGCGATGGTCTTCTTTGAATTGCGGCAGTAAATTACTGCTTCGTTCAATTGGACCTGCTACCAGCTGCGGAAAGAATGTTACAAAAAGCGTATAGGTCAGCAGGTTCTTTTCTGCTTTTACGGTACCGCGGTATACGTCTATAACGTAGCCTATGACTTGAAACGTATAAAAACTGATGCCCACCGGCAGCAGCAGAGAAAAAGACGGCAAAAACCGGGAAATGCCAGAACCGCCGACACGCTGAACCATATCAGAAAAGAAATTGTAATATTTGAAGAAAAACAGAATTGCAAGATTCAGCACAAGTGCACTGACTAAAATCAGTTTTTTTCTAGCTGGGTAAGCTTCCATCAGTAAAGAACATTTCCACGTTACCAATACAGAGAACAACAGCAGGAAGAGATACCAGGGATTCCAGCTGGCATAAAAGTAAAGGCTTGCTGCAAGTAAAAGCAACTGGCTTGCAGAAACAACAGAATTTGCAATCAGTATATAACCGCCGCCAACAACGGCAAAAAAGGCAATGAATTGCCACGAATTAAAAAGCAAAAATATTCTCCCATATTTAAATGTATAAAACATTAAAAATATATTAAAAGCTATGCAAACTTAGCTTTTAGTATACTTTTAATTAACTTAAAGTACAATATTTCTATTACTCAAAGTTATATACTGTTTATATGAGTAAAATCAAAAAGATTTTAGGAGACAACATCCGTACATTGCGTACAAATAAAGGTTGGACACAAGTTTATCTGGCAGACAGACTTCAAATTACTGCCCCTTTTCTGGCACAAATCGAATCAGGTAAACGAGGGATGTCGCTTGAACTTATTGAATCAGTTGCTTCACTTTTTAATATTCCTATTGCATCACTCTTTTTCGATTACACTACAACTGAACATGAAAAAAAGAAAGAAATGCGCTTATTATTACTAGAAACTGTAAGAAATCAATTGAAAGAAACTATTTCAGACGATATTGATCATACCTTTGATCAATTACGGTAATTTGATAAAAATCAAATCTTCACAAATTAAACATTTACACCACAGAGCTGGACATATAAAAAAGATTATCATCGAGTTTCTGTTTAATTGAATTTTGCTCAGTTTTCAAAAGATATTTTTTACTTTGATTTCAAATCAGCTATCGACTAAGGCATAAAAAAAAGCTACACTCAGAAAAAACAACCGGAGTATGTTTCATGCCCTTTCTTAACATTGAGCACCTTTCTTTTGATTATGCTCAAGACAGCGAAAACAAAAAAGCAGCTTTGCAGGATATTTCCTTTTCTGTTGCCAAAGGTGAATATGTTGTAGTAACAGGTGCAAATGGTTCAGGAAAAAGCACTTTAGCTAAAATCATTTCCGGTTTAATGCCGGTTCAGCAGGGTACAGTTTCCGGCGAAGCTTTCAGGCTTGATGCATTTAAAAACAAAGACAGAAAAATACAGTCAATTGAAAAAGTGCCAAACGGCATTGTACTGCAGAACCCTAAAAACCAGCTGATTGCAGAAACTGTCATAAAAGATGCATGTTTTGGTCCTTCAAACCTCAATCTGCCGCAACAGGAATGTACAAAAAGAGCAGAAACAGCCCTTGAACTTATGGATATTCTTGAAGCAAAAGAGCAGCCGACAGCAACTTTATCTGGCGGACAGCAGCAGAAACTGTGCATAGCAGGCATTCTTGCACTCACGCCGGAACTGCTTGTACTTGACGAGGCGCTTTCTATGGTTGACCCCGAGCGGCGCGAACTTATTTTAAATTATATTGATGAATGGCACAAAAACGGCGGCACTGTTTTAAGCATAACGCACAACAAAGAAGAAGCCGCCCGTTCTACAAGGCTTATTCACCTGCAAAATGGAAAACTCGTCTACGACGGCACATTTTCTGATTTCTGCAAAAATTATGACTTTTTTTCACCGTCTTATGCAAAAAGACCGTCCGTTTTGCATAAGACAGAAACAGACAAAACAGTTCTTAAAATTGAACAGCTCGATTATACACACCCAAAACAGCCAAAACTTTTTGAAAATTTCAACTTAACCATTGAAAAAGGTTCTTTAACGGCTGTAGTCGGACAGTCAGGTTCAGGCAAAAGCACTTTGTTTGAACTCATTTCAGGTCTGCTTATTCCTTTAAAAGGCAAGATCAATGCAGTTTCAAGACCGGTTCTTGCAAGCCAGGACTGTGCTTCAACAATTTTTGAAGAATTTGCAGCAGATGATGTTGCATACGGACCGCAGCAGCAGGGACTCGAAGGCAAAAACCTGAAAAAAAGGGTAAAAGAATCAATGGATCTTGCAGGCGTGCCTTTTAAAGATTTTGCAGACCGCCGCACAACATTTCTTTCTGGCGGCGAAAGACGGAAAATTTCAATTGCAGGAATTATTGCATTAAACGCAGATATTCTGCTGTTTGACGAACCGACCGCAGGACTAGACCCGGAAAGTGCCGTTGCAGCAATTCAATTAATGCAGAATCTGTGCAGTCAAGGCAAAACTGTAATTTTCAGCACGCACAGAACGGAAGAAGCACAGGCCGCAGACCGCATAATTACGCTTGCAAACGGAAAAACGGTCAACGACACAAATGAAAAACAGTTTCAGGAAAATAACCAATTAAACGAAATAACACCGTTTGCAAATGCCAAAGACATTGAATCTTTTGCAAGTTCAGCTTTGGGCGGCTATCATAAAGGCAATACTTTTGTTCACAGAATGAGTCCGCTGGCAAAATATCTTGCATTGATTTTCTTTTTTATTTCTGTTTTAAGCATTTCAAATATTCCTCTTTTATGCGGAATCTGCGTCTTGAGCATTATTTATGCCATTCTTGCAAAATATCCGCTTTTAAAACTTGCAAAGAATTTTCTGATTGTGCTTCCATGGATTTTTCTGTTTTTTATTTTTCAGCTATGCTTTTTTCCACCGGCAGACACAGACAAAGTCATTTTTGCGTTTCATTTTATTTCGCTTACAGCACGAAAACTGCAGCTTGGCTTAAGCACAACCTTGCATTACATCGGCATTCTCTGCCCTCTTTCGGTTTTTGTATATACGTCGTCAGAAAGCGACATAACAGACGGAATGAAATCTCTTTTGAAACCATTTGAACTTCTTGGAATAAAAACAAAGCATATCTGCCTTATTACAAGCATTATCTTCAGGTTTATTCCTCTTTTAATGGAAGAAGCCGCTGTCATTATAAAAGCACAGACTGTGCGTTCATGCGGAAAATTAAGGCAGCAGCAAAAGAAAAGCAGCCTGCTTTCAAAATTCAGGCTGCTAATTCCGCTTTTTGTGCCGCTTTTCGTAAGAACACTGCAAAGAGCAGAAGCATTGGCAGAAGCATTAGATGCACGCTATTATGGAATCATCTGAAAAACTGAAAGGCAGCTTTAACAGCCCGAGCCTTAAACGGAGGAAGCAGCTTGAACGAATTTAAATTCTGTCCGCAATGCGGCTCAAAAAAAATAGAAACACACGGCGGCGTGCACTGGACATGCCCAGACTGCGGCTACGACCTTTACAACAACGATGCTGCTGCCGTCGGACTTTTTCTGATTTCTCAAGGCAAACTGCTTACTTTTACACGGACAAAAAATCCACAGAAAGGCAAGCTTGGACTTCCCGGCGGATTTGTCAATAAAGGCGAATCTTTAGAAGAAGCATGCAGCCGCGAATGTTCCGAAGAAATTGGAATTACTCCACCTGATTTTTCTTATTTCTGCAGTTTTCCAAATACATATCCATATAAAACGCTTGTATACTCAACATGCGACGCTTTTTTTTATGCAGAATGCAGCGAAACACCAGAAGAAATCTTAAAGAAAATTCAAACAGTTGACGGCGAAGCTGAAAACTGCAAATTCATTAATCTTGAAGAACTTGATGTAAACGAAATTGCTTTTGATTCAATGCGGAAAGCTTTTGCACTTTTAAAAGAAAAACTGCAAAAGTAAATGGCAATTTTTCTATAACATTTGAAAAACCCTAAAAATGCTTTTTTATGGATGACAATCAAATGTTCATGCAAAGCCGGACTTAAACACTTTTTTCAAAAAGCAAAAAACAGTACAATAGCAGCATGAGTTATACATTAAATTACACTTTGATTATTCCTGTTCTGGCTTATGCTGCAATTATTGCAGACATAATTTTTAGATTTACAAAACAGCCGGCCGTTCAGGCAGAGCTTGGAAAATGCATTCTGCCTTTGTCGCGCAAAATTAAAAAATCAAATTTCATTTTAATTTTTCTTGTTCTTGTTTTTGTTGCACTTCTTTTTTTTAGAAAATTTGAACTGTGGGTAGAATGTGTCTTTGCGCTTGTAGCAGTTATGGCCGTAGATATGACAATACAGGATTATTTTCTTCAAAAATTAAACGGAATATATGAAAACGCCATAATCAGCCTTGGCAAAAAACTTTTAAAAACAAACATTACTGCTTTTCCTACATTTGAATATGAAAACGACTCAGAAGATGCTTCTTCTGTGCCGCCAAACATGCTGAAAGTTGTAACAGAACAGAACGGTGTTATCTATCTTGAATTTGCATCCGCTGAAGAACGAAGTGAAGCCGCAGAAATCTTAAAAAACTGGCTTTAATCTGAACTCATGCATCAATTTTAGCCGCTTTATAAAGTGCGCAGTTAATTTAAAACAAAAAAGCTCAAAGATTTTCATCTTTGAGCTTTTAAGGCGCCAATCAGAATCGAACTGATGAATAACGGTTTTGCAGACCGCTCCCTTACCACTTGGGCATGGCGCCATGAATGAATTGAATATATCAAAAAAAAACCTGTGTGTCTAGAGGTTTCTCCAGCATTTTTCATTCACATGCTGCATCATTAAAAAATTATTCTAAATAAAACTATTTTTTAAAGAATTTGACCATATTCCACTTGAAAGCAAATAACAAAATCGGCTATTCTTCTTTTGATATGTCTAACCAGTATTTTGATTTTATAATTATTGGCAGCGGTGCTGCAGGTCTTACGGCAGCACAATATGGCGCCCGTGCAAATCTTTCTACAGCTGTTCTTGAAGGTTCTTCAAAAGGCGGTCAGTCCCTTTTAATTAACGACCTTGAAAACTATCCGGGAGTTTTTCCTGCAGTTCCAGGATATGAGCTGATTCAGAAAATGGTAGAACAGGCAAAATCTTTTGGTGCTGAATTTATTACGACAACAGTAAGATCAATTGAAAAAAGAAATGCACTTTTTGAAATTTCAACAAGCAAGGGCATTTTTACTGCAAAAGCAGTGCTTCTTGCAACAGGTGCACAGCACCGTCATTTAGGCATACCTGGAGAAACAGAGCTTGCAGGCAAAGGCGTTTCTTACTGTGCTTCTTGCGACGGTCCTTTTTTTAGAAACAAGCGCATAACAGTAATCGGCGGCGGAGATGCAGCATGCGACGAAGCTACATTCCTTTCAAACCTTACTGACAAAGTTTTTCTCATCCACAGAAGAGATACATTCCGTGCACAGGCTGCTGTTGCAGACCGTGTAATGAAAAACCCTAAAATCGAAAAAATGTTCAACCAAGTTCCAGTAAAAATCAACGGAACAGCAAAAGTTGAATCAATTACGCTTAAAAATACACGGACTGGCGAAGAAACAATTCATGAAACAGATGCAATCTTTATCTTTACAGGAATGAATCCACAAACGCAACTTGCAAACATGGCAAAAAAAGATGAAGGCGGCTATATTATTACAGACGAAAATATGGAAACTTCCATAAAAGGTCTTTTTTGTGCCGGTGATGTACGTGCAAAACCATTCAGACAGATTATAACTGCCGCTGCAGATGGTGCATATGCTGCACATGCAGCCGAAAAATATATCCGCGAAGAATAAAGGTTTTTTAGTGGCACAATTAAAATATTGGAAACAGCTTTTTTTAAGACTCCTCATAATCTGCCTTGCGCTTTTCAGTTTTGCATGCAAAAAAAACAGCGCAAACGTACAAAACATTGAACTTTCGGCAGAACAGCTTGCAGAACAAAAACAGATTGAACTTTCAGCAGAAGAAGAAGCCCGCGAACAGTTAAAAGAAAAAGCACAGCAGGACCAGGATTTGAATTTCTGGAGCGATTACCCTTCGGATGTGCTTGCAGAAGAAATAGCACGGCGCATGACAGATGAAGAACTGCTTTCTCAGCTTTTTATGTTCGGCTGGGCCGGTGCAGAACCAAGCAAACTTGTAACTTATTGGGTTGAAGAACGTCACATCGGTTCAATTAAAATTTTCGGCTGGAACACAGACAACACAGAACTTGTTGCAAAAAACATAACCACACTGCAAAACAAGGCCATGAACAGCCGCTTTAAAATTCCGCTGTATGTTGCAACAGACCAGGAAGGCGGCTGGATTCGTCATGTAAAAGGCAACACAAGCGACACACCCGGAAACCTTGCAATCGGTGCTTCAGGTTTTCCACAGGATGCTTTTTATTCAGGCTATTATATTGCAAAAGAACTTCGTGCACTGGGCATAAACATGAATTTTGCGCCGTCGGTTGATTTATACACAAATCATGATTCAACAATCATCGGCCCGCGCTCTTTTGGAGAAAACCCCGAAAAAGCCGCAGTTCTTGCTGCTTCTTTTGTTGCAGGAACAAAAAAAGCCGGTGTAATTCCAACAGCAAAACATTTTCCAGGCCATGGCGACACAGGAATTGATTCACATGGAAAACTGCCTGTAATAGACATAGACAAAGAAACACTTTTCAACCGTGAACTTCTTCCATTTAAATATTTAATTGAAGAAGACATTCCCGCAATTATGACAGGGCACCTTGCTTTTCCACAGATTACACGTGATGAAGAACCTGCTTCTCTTTCAAAAACATTCATAAAATCAATTTTAAGAGACACACTGCAATTTAAAGGTCTTGTAATTTCAGATGACATGATGATGAATGGTGCAACAAATTATGCCGGCGGCATTGCACGGGCTGTAACACTTGCACTTGAAGCCGGCAACAATATTCTTTGCTCTTCAACCACACCGCAACTTAATTCTGCATTGTGGACAGAAAACATTGAACGGATGAAAACAACGCCAAGCTTCAGACGCACTGTTCAGCGTTCATGCAAACAGGTTCTTCAATCTAAAATTGATTATTTCAAAGGCGACAACTTTGTTCCAATTTTGCCGGATATGGACGCAATAAAAACTTCAGTTCCAGATCCGGAAGGTTCAAATTTTTTTATTGAACAAGCCTGCCGTTCAATTACATTTTATGAAAAAGGCAGCCTGCCAATATGGCCGGCAAAATCCGGAAAAGTGCTTCTTGCTGCACAATTTCAGGAATTTTTTGACGAAGGTGTAAAACGATACCCGGCTTCAGGGCTTTATTATTTTAAGTATTATCCGACAAATGAAGAAATTGCAAAAGCAGCACAAGACTTGAAAAATCTTGCTAAAAGTTATGACACCATCATGATTTTTGTGCCGAACCAGGCAGCAGCAGAAATTGCCCAGGGCCTTTCAAAATCAGAAAAAAATGTTATAATCATTTCTGCTCTTTCGCCTGTGCCTGTTTTAGAAGGCTTTGACTGGGCAGGCTCAATTATTTTAACTTACAGTTATTCGCCATTTACGTTCAAGACAGTATTTGGCGCAATCGCAGGAGATTTTGAAGCACAAGGCAGACTGCCGCTTCAAATTACGCATAAATGAAAACCAACTCAAAAACAAATACCATTTGCCTGTTTCCCGCAAATTACATCTGCAGCACTAAGCATTTCTTTTTTAAACTCTTTTAGAGGATTTTATGACCGATTTTTCTGTCGAGCCTTTGTCTGACTCAATATATGAAAAGACAAAAAATTTTATTGAATCAAATGAAAAATACAGCGTTCTGCTTTCTTCCATGATTTCAGCAGTAAAAGTGCCAGATTCCATTGCACCGCAAGGAAATATTTTCTGCATCTTCAAAACAGAAAACAACATTAAAACACTTGAAGGTGTTTTTGGCATTACACACGGCGACCTTTTAATACACAATGTGCCTTTTCTCTTTAAAAACAACCAGACAATAAACAGCGAAACAAAACATCTTCTGCAGCAGCTACTGCTGGAAAAACTAAAGCCGATTGTTTCAAATTATGAAATCTTCAGCATAATGGGCGAAGAAGAATCTACAAACCTTTTCATAAATGCTTCTGGAAAATCACCTGAATGTAAACGCTCTTACATACTTATGGAATATGCACCTTCAACAGCAGAAGCAGATTTTTCAAGATTTTCGCCCAAAAGATTTCTGCCTAAAGAGCTGTTTATGCGCATCTGTTCTCCGCTGGATACAGAAACCTTATACCCGCTTCAAAAAGAATACGACATCGTTGAAGTTCTTCCACCAGGCAAAATACATAATGAACTGGCCTGCAAACTTGGTCTTAAAAAAAATCTTTCACACCATCTTATTTATGCTGTTTTTTATGGGAATAAAGCAGTTGCAAAAGCCGGCACAAATGCCATGGGCACTTTTTATTTTCAGCTGGGTGGAGTCTACACTGCAAAAGAATGGCGGAACAGACATCTGGCACGTGCAGCAGTTGGAATTGTTGTAAAAGCAGCATTGGCACAAGGGAAAAAAATTGTGCTTTTTGTTAAAACACAAAATGAACCGGCAAAAAAAGCATATACACATGCAGGCTTTGTTCCGTTTGCAGATTATGAAATATGCTATTTTTGACCTTCCATTCAAATATGAATCAATCCGGCTAAACGTATTAAATTTATTGTTTTATCGCATCTGACTTCGTGCTTTTGCATAAAACAAGGCATCTATATGCTTATTTTTAAACATTCCACAAACAAAAAATAATCTTATAAAAAGAAGAGGCTGTCCAATCAGGTTCCTTTACCGTGTCATATGACACACCCTTTAGACAGCCCCAAAGCAAGAAAAAATATAAATATGTACTGCAAACCTAAAAATTCAGACTGCGCCCAATCTTTTAAGCTTGCACAATAAGGCTAACGTTTAATTCTTGAAATTTTTGTTCCTTCAAGAGAAAGATTGTACATAAGGCCTTTCTGGTCAAGAATAAAAGCAATTACAGGTTTATCCTGTGTGTAGTTTGTATCAACAGAAGCACCAACACCAACTGCAAGAACAGCAACAGAAGCATCAACACCAGCTTTCCAGCCGTCGCCATCAATGAACTTATTATAAGCATCTTTTGTCATAAAAAGATAAATAACAGTTTTTTTCTGACCGCCAAGCTGCCAGCCTACAGAAGCAGAAGCTGTGCTGTAATATTCAACAGTTTTGTTGCCTTTAAGCAAAGCACCTTCGCCATATTCTCCACCTACACCTACACCAACTTTGTAAACTTCAGGGAAAACCAAAACACCTACAGCTTGATTCAAAAGAGCTGTTGCACCTTTCTGAGTTTTGAAAATCTCAAGTGCATCTTTTACACCAATATCAATGGCTTCTGCTGATTTAGCAAACATCATTGAAGGAACAAACAACGAAATGATGAGTACCAAAGCAATTGCCATACCAGTTTTATTAAATTTTCGTGTTTTCATCAAATTCCTCCTGTACGTTCCAGTTATGGAACAACATGCAGTTTAGACTGCATCTCAATAGGATATTTTATAATATGCGCATCTGCAAACTGCAAGATTAATAATACTCGCGCACTAGTTATATTATATAACACACTTACTCAAATAATGTAACAAATTCTCATTAAAAATCATGTCTATACCCCGGCAGTTTCATTATATTCCGAAAAATCTGCTTTTGCTTTTAAGCTAAAAAGAATCTCTTTCATTTGAGAAATATCTTTTGCAACATATTCCTTGTCCTATTTCTTTACTTTTTCTGCCTGTGCTCCAACATCGAAACACACAACAGGCAAACCTTTTATTTTACATTTATATTATATAAACAAGATACCGTTTAAGACAAATTCAAACACTTTTTTGTCTTTTTATATCTTATCTTTCAAAAAAACATATATCCTTGTTTTTTTTATTGTCTGCTTTACATTCCAAAATAAAATGTCTTTAAAAAAGTGTTTTGTATAATATCCAATAAGATTATGAACAGGTATGCAAAAATGAGTTTCACTTATTTCATCACACAATTTTTCGTTATAATCAATTGTTTCCGGATGAAAAATATTATCAATTTCATATCTTTTCTGATTATTCTGACGTGCTGTAATATCAGCAGTATGAAGGGCATTTGGATCAAACCCGATATTACTAATCATATTCCTGCATGGAGTTGCAACAAGTCCCTTGTTTTTCAAAATCGAATAAACCCATTGATAATCCCATGTATCAATTTCTAAACCTGTCATCTGGTTTAAAACACGTTGCCAATAACGGCGCTCTTCAATATGTTTAAATATGGAATGATATTCTTTAGAAGACAAAAACTTCTGCAGTTCCAAATTATTTATTTTAAATGAATAATTTTGCCATGCACGTTTCCATGAAGCCCAGCCCCAGCACTGCTGAATTTTTGAAAAATAATATGAATCTTTATCATTGAAAGAAGAGGAAATACCCAGCGGATTATTTCCTGCTATGTGCATGACACGTCCATTACCTTTATATTTTAACAAAAGTTCCCTGCAATACATAAAAAATGAATCAGAAGGCAGACAGTCATCTTCAAGAATTATTCCCATTTCTACATTTTCAAAAAACCATGTAATTGCAGATGATACAGCTTTTCCACATCCCAAATTTTCATCACGGAACAATGTCTTAAGTTTGCAAGGCCAGTCTATTTCACTTAAAAGATAATTTCTTACTTCATTTACAGTTTCTTTTTCATCTGGAACATTTGTACGAGGACCATCTGAAGCCAAAAACAAATATTCAGGCTGCTGCTTTTTTATCTGAGCAAATACTTTTTTTGCTGTCTCCAACCTGTTAAATGTCAAAAACAGAATAGGAATATCAAACATAATTTTCAGCTCCAATATCACACATATTAATACTTTTTGCTTGTTTTATATATAGTAATTCTTATAATTTGAGTATCTAACTTAAAACTATTATTACTAAGGCAATTTATCAAAATTAAATATTTTTCTGAAAAATCTCAATATAATTTTGAAAATAATTTCTTTTTTGCAATATCTTTTACTTTTACTGCCAGCCAAAGCAATCCATCAAGTTTTAGCAAAGCAAGAACAAATAAAATTTTGTTGTAAAACGGATAAAAAGACAACAACTTCCAGTAATTAATTTCAGGGTGAATGCTTCGCCATTTTTTTGGATTAAAAATCTGAAGATTATCAAGATAGTTCTGTTTTGCAGTCAAGATCATCCTTTCTGCAAGAATTTTTGATTGTGCATTTATTGAATGAGTTTTGGAGTAATCAAGATTATTTTCTGTAACAGCAAGCCTGTTTTGTACTAATTTTTCTACATTCAACGAATGTGTAACAGAAACATTACTCATTCGGTAATGATAAAATGCTTTTGGAATAAATGAAATTTTATTCGTATTCGAAATCAATTTGAACGTTACACTTACATCTTCATATTCTGCAGTACCAATAGGAAATGATATATTAGATTTTGTAAAAAGCTCCCTTTTAATTATCTTATTACAATAGCTAAACAGCAAAAGGTCTATGCTTTTTTGATATTCACAAGCATTCGGTATAAGCATATTTTTTCTGTCTGCATATTCTTGAATTACACCGCAAGCCGCAATATCTGCATTTTGTGCAACTGATGATTCGTAAAGAGTATAAAACATATCAACGTCTATCCAATCATCAGAATCTACCCAGCCTACATATTCAGCCGTAGCATTTTCCAATCCAGCTTTCCTAGCAGAAGCTGCTCCGCCGTTTTCTTTTAACACGTATTTCACTCTGGAATCTGACGCTTTATATTTTAAACATATAGACTCAGATTCATCAGTTGAACCATCATTTACAAGAATTAATTCAAAATCCGTAAATGTTTGATTCAATATAGATTCTATGCATTGAGAAAGATATTTTGCAGCATTATAAATGGGAACTATTATAGAAATCTTGGGCATTTATTTTCTCCACATTTCTTTGAAACATTAATTAACCAAGCATTACCTTTATTTGAGCAATAAGAACATCTAAACATTGTTTTATTAAAGGAATATAACAATTGTGTAGTTTTCTAATACGATTATTTTCTGCCTTTAATAGTTTTTCGTGACCACTACTATTGCTTATTCCATCCGTAAAAAAGTGGTAAACTATGAACCCTAAAAAATAGAAGCATAAATCATCATCATAAAAGCGTAAAAAAGCTTCATAATCACCTGAAATCTTATAATTTTCATCATAAGTACCATATTTCTTATAAATATCAGATGGCACAAAAGAACCTTCGTGAGGAATCATACGCTTTGGCAAATCTTTATATGAAGGACAATCTACAAATAAAAATTCGTCTTTATTATAGTATGCCGCTGCTCCATACAGAATAGAATCAGGATATTTTTCTGCAAACAAAGCTACTTTTGAAAAAACATTATCGCAATAAAAATCACCAGAATTCATTATTCCAATAAATTTACCAATGCAATGACTAATTCCTTTATTCATTGCATTGTAAATACCATTATCTTTTTCACTACACCAAAAAGAAATTTTTGTACCTGCTGGATGCGTTTTTATCATTTCTTCTATATCAATCTGCTCTTCTCTCCATTCCATTCCAGTTGCCACAAATATTTTACGTTCCTTCATCTTAATTCTAAAGTTCTTAAGCTGTGACAATACTACTTTAAATTCTGCATTTTCG
>JAKSTS010000032.1 GCA_024402455.1 Treponemataceae bacterium | reverse complement strand
TTTCTGAAAGATAGTTTTCTGGGTATACGGAATGCTTGTTTGGTGGTATTAAAAAAATATAATCAATTTCATTAGCATTACACCAATCAATAGTTTTTTTAATTTTTTCTTCATAATCAATAAGCTGAGTTTCAGTCATAAGATTTTTTTTATAAAAATCCATCAGGTTATAACCATCACCATACTCTATCAAATAGAAAAAATTATTTTTTCCTTTAAATGCCCTTTCATTTAATATTCGCTTATTAAATATCTTGTAATCAATAGTATTTGCCAGCTTAACATATTTATTTCTTCCACCAAATCTATCCTGAAAATATAAATCGCAGGAAGAAAAGAAATCCTCATTAAATTCAGGTGTTTTTGCTAAAGTCCTATTTTCTGTTACTGAAATATCATCTTTCTTATTGAACAGAAATACTGGAACAAGAATTATCAATAAAATAATGGCAATATAAACAATCTGTAATATCTTTTTCATACTAAAACCTAAAATAAATAAATGGATTATATGTATTGTTTGCCAAAAAAGCAAAACAAACAATCAATAACAGTATCGTTACAATAAGTTTTGATAATTCTATTAAAGAAGCATATTTTTCAGGTATTTTTATCTTTTTCCACCATGGGAATGAAAACAATACAGCCAATGCAAGAACAATAAAAAACTTTGTATCAATGTAGAACCATAAAAGGTCTATTTTTGCCACGGCCTTATATCCAGAATCAGTAAAAAGTCTGAAGTTCAGACCTATCATTTTAAGCCATAATTTAACAGTTTGTTTTGCATCATTTCTAAATAAAATCCATAAAAAATTTATCATAAATAATGAAAACATTCTGTATACAATAGAAATAAATTTATTTGTTTTTTCTTTTATTACGCCGCTTAATCTTTCAAAAAACATTACAGTTCCATGAGCCAGTCCCCATAAAACAAAATTTAAAGAAGCACCATGCCACAAGCCAGTAAGAAAAAAAACAATATATCTATTAAGAATAGTTCGTTTAGTACTTATTCTGTTTCCTCCAAGAGGAATGTATACATAATCTCTAAAAAAATCTGTTAAAGATATATGCCATCTTTTCCAAAAGTCCGTTATGGAAGAAGCCGCATATGGATAATCAAAGTTTTTCTTTAATTCAAATCCAAATATTTTTGCAAGACCTATAGCCATATCTGAATATCCGGAAAAATCATAATAAATCTGAAATGAATATGATATTGAAGCTATCCATACAGCTGCTGCACCGTATGAATAAAAATCTGCACTATAAATGGAATCGCAAACTAACGCAAGATTATTGGCTATTATTACTTTTTTTGCTAGGCCAATTATAAACCGTTGAAAACCTTCTGAAATTTTTTCTATGCTTTCTGTCCGATTCTCAATTTGAGAGTTTATATCATGATAACGTACAATAGGACCGGCAATAAGCTGCGGAAAAAATGATATATAAAGTCCAAGATTCAATACATTTTTCTGTACTAGATCAGGTTTCTTGTAAACATCAACAAGATAAGTTATTTCTTGAAAAGTATAAAAAGAAATTCCTATCGGAAGTATTATATTTAATGCTTCAAGTGGCTTTATATGCAAAGCGGCAATAAAAAGATTGATTATTTCGCATGTAAAGCCCAAGTATTTGAATATAAACAGCACCGCAATGTTAATTACTATGGCTATAACCAACAACCATTTTTTCTGTTTTGCTGCAATCAATATTCCAATAAAATAATTGAATAAAATAGACAACACCATCAAAAAGATGTATTTAGGTTCACCCCATGCATAAAACAACATGCTTGAAAAAAGCAATAATATATTTTTGTATGTTCTGTTAGGAATTATATAATAAAGAATAAAAACAACAGGGAAAAAGAATCCTAAAAAAGTTATAGAAGAAAAAAGCATAATATGACTATAGCACACTGATAAAAAATAAAACAGATATTTTTAAAAGTATAACTTATATAAAATTAAAAGCACAGAACAATAACCTCGCCGAAAAACAGCGAGATTATTGTTTTTAGAACACTTCTAATAAAGCTTATCTGTTTTTTCTTGAATTTATAATTTCATAATTTGTTTTATCTTCAGCAAGGCTTTCTAAAGCCTGTTTTATTTTTCTGTCTTTCGGGTTACTTTTCTGCAAATTTTTCAAAAGGGCTTCGGCTTTATCAAAAGAATTTGTTACCTGAAGCATACGCGCATAATTAAAACCTGCGGCGGGATCGTTTGTTTTTTCATAAAGTTCTTTGTAAATTTCTAAAGCACCCTTGTAATCTTTCTTTTTTGCAGTTTTTAGGGCTTCTTTCATAGAGGTCTTGTTCTCTTTAATTTTTGTGTCCATAATTGAAATCGGTTCAGAATATTTTGTGTCAAAAACATAAAGACCAGCATTTACAATAAAACCCTGCAAACATCTGTCTGCGACACTTGGAGAATCTGGAAGAGAATCTTTTGCCATTACATTTGAAGAATCGAACACTTTGTATTCTTTTGAACCAAGCACAGCTTTGTCTGCTCCCCTGATTACATAAAACCTGATGGTAGAACTTACAGTACGAGTCCATTCGTCTTTTATGGCAACATCTTTTCCGTCAACTTTTTGAGTAAGCGTAATGCCGTCATCTGTTACGCTGTATGATTCAAAAACGATTTTCAGAACAATTTCGGCAGAAGCAGAATCAACAACTTTATATTTTCCGTCTTCATTTGCATATCTTAAAAGACCTGCAACAAATTCATTGCCGACTTTCTCCTGGTCCAATGTATATCTGTTTGGTACAAGTTCAATAGGAAGCACGCCGATTGTCTTTGCAGGTGACAAATCAAGTTCTGCCGGTTTCTTGCGTGAAACTGAAAGTGTTGCAGAAAAAACAGGCATTGCAAGCAAAACAGCCAGAATAATCAAAATTACTTTTTTCATAAAAACCTCTTGTAAAAAATAAGATATTTGCACAACTTCTGTTTTTTTTATTTTTACAGACTTTTTGAATTAAAATTCAAAAAAATTCGTAAGATGCATAGGATTAAACATAAAAACAACTGTCACAACACAGAATAGCAAAAGCAGACTGCTAGAAACAACAGCAGAACTTTTAATTATTCAGCATAGTTTCAAGCTGATTTTTACATAATACCTTATGCACCATAAAAAAAAGAACTTAAATGCAAAAGATTTGTCTGGTAGTTTAGCATCAACTGATTTTTTTTAATATAATTTGTCTGTTAATTCCGAAAGAATTTGCATAACTTTAACTTTTAGATTTCTGTTTTATACCTGCATAAATTTTATAGCATAAGGAAAAAGAATAAACATTGAATATTTCCGGCATAAAACCGGCTGAAAGCTGCGGAGATTTCAGGCATTTCAATGTATATTTTTTATAAACTCTAAATATTCGGCGCCGACATTTTCTGCTTCCCATTTCTTTACGATTCTATAACCAAGCCCAGAAAACAAAATTTCGCACAGAAGCTCAAAAACAGCACTTACAGCAGAACAGACAAGCACTTGAGTCCATGACCAGCCGAAAAAAACTTTTGAAACAACAGTTGCAAAAATAAAATTGTCTGCAAACTGTGCAACAATTGTTGAAACATAAGAACGGACAGCAAAAGCAAAAAAACCGTCTGATTTCAGTTTTCTACCGATTTTAGCATTTAGCAGTGCATTAACTATTGAAGAAACAATAAATGCAGACGCAGAGCCCAGAACAACATACCAGCTGCCGCCGAACGTATCATTCAGTGCAGCATTTACAGTAACACTGCCTGTTGCATAAAATGCGCCCCACATTCCAGGCATTTTTGAAAGCAGTGCAAACGAAAAACATATAAGCAAATTTACAGAAAGTGCAACAAGCGAAACTTTAACAGAAGCTTTTGCGCCCCATCTCTTACAGATTATGTCCATGCACAGAAACATAATCCAGCTGAAAGCAAAGCCGCAGTCGAGTGCAACATATTTTGCATTGAACAGCTCTTTGTTTGCCATAAGATTTGCGCACACAACAGACAGAATAAAAAATGAAACAGTAAGAGACGGAATGTTTCTTAAAAGAATTTTCAATTCCAGAAATTCTTTTTTAAAAAATCTGATAAATTTTGACACAAAGTCCTCCTTAAGGATTTTAATTTATTTTGCGCAGGAGTTTTTGAGGAATCATAAACTGCGCATGAAAAAAGGTTATTTTTTTTATGAAATAAAATCAAGGGCATTTAACCTGAAAACGTTTTATACTGCAACTGGTTCAAAAAAACTAACGATTTTGGGGCACATAAATAAACATTTGCATAAATTGGTAACACAACAGCAGCAGTTCTTTACCACTGCCTGCAAATATAAAACACACAGAAAATACCCAGATTAAAGCTGCAAATTTAACAGTCTGCTTACTTTTTTAATGCTTTAAAAGTTAAGATTCTTAAAACACTTTCATTTATTTTTTCTTCTGGAATAATTCCCTTTTTTACGGCAGCTTCTACGCCTTCAAAAGCATTAACATAATCAGAAGGCAATAAAATAATATCTGCACCTGCCAAAATTGCCTGCACGGCAGCTTCGCTTTGAGTAAAATGCTTTGAAATTGCACCCATGTTCATTGCATCTGTAATAATTATTCCTTCAAAATGCAGTTCATTACGCAGTTTTTCTGTCAGCAACTCGCCAGACACTGTTGCAGGCATTCTGCAGCCTGTTACAGAAGGCACTGCAACATGCGCCGTCATAATAAACGGAACATTGTTTTCTATTCCTGCCGCAAAAGGAATCATTTCGCAATTCAAAAGTTCATTCCATGTTTTTACTGTTTCTGCATAACCAGAATGTGTATCTGTCATTGTGTCGCCATGCCCCGGAAAATGCTTGAAACAGCCGGCGACTCCACTTTTTTTAAGCCCTTCCATAAAAGCAACAGACATTTTTGCAACAATTTCAGGATCTGCACTAAAAGCCCTGTCACCAATTACCGTGTTCATTGAATTTGAATTAATATCTGCAACCGGCGCAAAATCGACATCAAAGTCAAATTCCTTAAGATAGGATCCGATGTATTTTCCGGCTTCAAAAGCTGCTTTTGTATCTTTACTGTTTCCAATAACAGACATTGAGCCAACATTGTGCAGACAAAGGGCTTCAGTTTTTGCAAGCCGTGCAACACGGCCGCCTTCTTCATCAACAAAAATCAAAGGCCGGTTTTTCCCAATAGAATGAAGTTTTTTGTTTAGTTTTTTCAGCTGCTTTTCATCCTCAATGTTTTCAGAAAAAATAATAAAACCGCCGGCAGGATATTGTTTATAATAAGCAGCCATTTCATTTGAAAATTCTGTTACATATTTAATTTCACTGTCTTGATTCAATGATTCAGGAGAAATTACAAACATCTGCCCGATTTTTTCGTGTAATGTCATTTTTGAAATTCTATGATTCAGTTTTTTCTGCAAATAAACCGTATTGTCTTTTGCAGAAATGCAGGCTGCAGAAACAAAAAAGCAAAATATAAGCGATAAGATTTTATAATAACCTGCCAAAACACACCTCAAAGAATTCAAAACAGATTTAAGCCAAACTCTAAAAATTATAATTAAAGAGGGTTTTCTGCATTTTCCTTAATTTTCCGGAACAAAATCAGGATGTTCGCCAGACCAGCCCATTTGCGGCAGACATTTAAGAAAATACATGTCTTCTTCAGTTATTTCAAAACTGAAAATATCAAGATTTTCCTGCATTCTTTCAACAGTTGAAGCTTTTGGAATAACAGAAATATTCTGCTGGACTAAAAACTGCAGAAGCAATTTTGCAGGAGAAACATTATATTTTCCTGCAAGTTCAACAATTACCGGTTCTTCAAGCATTCTGGCTCTGCCAAGCGGGCTCCATGCCTGAAGCAAAATGCCGTTATCGCGGCAATACTGGCATGCGGCTTCCTGCATGTAACCTGCATGAAGTTCAAGCTGATTTACAAACGGCTTTACAGTCCACATCTGCTTTATTGCTTCAAGATGATGCGGCAAAAAATTGCTTACACCGATTGCTTTTGCTTTTCCTGTTGAATAAATATATTCCATTGCTTTCCATGTTTCTGAAAGCAACTGCTTCCATTCAGATTTGCTGTCTTTTCTTGGCCAGTGCACCAGGAACAGATCAAGATAATCAGTATTAAGCTTTTTAAGGCTTTCTTCAAAAGACTTTACAGTAGATTCATAGCCAAGGTTTGTGCGCCAGACTTTGCTCGAAATAAAAATTTCTGAACGGTCAATACCACTTTCTTTTAAGGCTGCACCAATGTCTTCTTCGTTAAAATAAAAAGCGGCTGTATCAAAATATCTGTAGCCGGCTTTAAGCGCATTTAAAATTACAGCTTTTCCGTCCTGTTCAGTTGCTTTATATGTGCCAAACCCAATCAAAGGCAATGTAAAAACATCTTTTTTCTTCATCAGAATACTTCCGTTTGTGTCTAAAATTCAGGTCGCTTCTAAAAACTGAAATTCTTAAAGCAGACTGCCAATCACTAAAGAAACTTTTTAAAGCTCCTTTATTGATTATATAGACTGATAATAAAAATTGCAATTTTCAAAAATCTGCAGCACAACTGAAGATTGCAGAATGAAAAAAGTTTCTAAATTGCATGTTTTTGCGAATCAATTAAAAAAATCAAAAAATTACTTACATCTTGAATTTTCAGTGTAAAAAAATTAGACTTTCTATGATTCAGGCTTCTAAATGAATTTTTTTAGAGTCCGTTTAAAAACTTCAATTTTTAAGGAGAAATTGATTTATGAAGAAAAAACTGCTTTTATTGATTGCTGCCATCTTTTTGATGATGCCAGTTTTTGCAGACCAGTCTTATGATGAAATTGAAAAAATGGTTTATACGTTTATAAAAGAAGGATCTGTCGTAAAAGTAAAAGGTTTAAATCCAGACACAAAAGAAAATTCTACGGTTTTTTATTCAAAACTGGCAATTGAAAAATATACAATTGATTTTTCAAACTTTTATGATACTTATTATCTTTTGATTGGCAGCGACAACACTTACTTTAATTTCAACGAATATGATTTTTCGCTTGATAAAGAAAAAAATCTGATTATTACAAAAAAATAACTTTTCTTTATATCCGGGCTGTAAACAGCTTTGCAACCCGGATGAGTTTTTTTTAAGTTCAGAACTTTTTTAAAAGCATATATCAAGCCCGCCTTCATTTTTTCTAAATTCAACAGCTTCTTCAATATGTTCAGATTTTACATTCTGAGAACCATCAAGATCTGCAATTGTACGTGAAAGTTTTAAAATGCTGTGTTCTGCCCTCGAAGAAAAATTTGAACAGGACAATAAATCCTGAAAAACTGTCTGTGCCTCATCTTCAAGAATAATCTTTTCGGCTATTTCTTCTGGTTTTAAACATGCATTGCTTTTGCCCTGTCTGCGCCTCTGCATGTGCACGGCAAGTGCAATTGACGGCCTTAATTTTGAAGACGAAATATCATCATACTGTGCAAATTTTTCATCGAGCATTTCATTGCCGCAGCTTTCTTTTTCTTCTGCATCTGCATTAAGAAGAGGAATGCGTATATCAATGCGGTCTAAAAGCGGCCCTGAAAGTTTTTTCCAGTATTGTTCAACAGCACGCGGGCTGCAGATGCAGACTTTGTTTGCAGAACCGAAATTCCCGCACGGGCAAGGGTTTGCTGCCATTAAAAGCTGAAACGATGCAGGAAAAACAGTATGACGCCCAGCCCGGCTCAACGTTACAGTTCCAAGTTCAAGAGGAATTCTCAAGCTTTGAAGAACAGCCGTGCGGAATTCAGTTGCTTCATCTAAAAAAAGCACGCCGTTATGTGCAAGAGAAATTTCGCCGGGCAGACAATGGCAGCCGCCGCCAGTCATGCCTTCAAGAGTTGCACTTTGATGCGGAGAACGAAAAGGTCTATGCTTTATATGCTCGCCGCTAACTGGAATTAAACCTGCAAGACTATAGATTCTTGTAACAGTTCTTGACTCTTCTGAAGTAAGATATGGCAAAATTGAAGGCAAACGCCTTATCGAAAGCGTTTTGCCGCAGCCTGGTGGACCATAAGCAATAAGATTATGCCCGCCGGCTGCTGCAATCTGCAGGCCGCGCACAAGCCGACCCTGTCCTTTTACAGAAGAATAATCAAGCGACGGATCCAGCGGCGGAAAAACAACTTCTTCAGTTGCTTTATCTGCACCATTATCAGCATCAAACGACAAATATGGATTTTCTCCGCTGGCAGCAGCTTCAAGACATTTAAAAGCATCTGCAAGATTTTCTACAGCACAAACACCAAGCCCTGCATTTAATGCTTCTTTTTCGTTTCCGGCCGGAACAATGCACCATTTTAAGCCCTGTTCAAACGCCGAAGAAATTGCCGCATTAATTCCACGTACAGGGCGAATATTGCCTGCAAGATCAAGTTCTCCCATTACAAGACAGTCTTCGCCACCGGCAAAGCCATATTTTGCAGCAAGAACCGCAAGGGCAATTGCAAGATCAAAACCTGCACCCTCTTTTTTGACATCCGCAGGCGAAAGACTGATCAGCACCCGGTCTTGTGGAAACTCAAAACCGCAGTTTCTAATTGCAGCACGCATACGCTCTCTGGACTCTTTTACGGCACCATCTGCAAGGCCTACAACATCAACAGAAGGAATTCCACGCCGTAAATCAACTTCTACAGAAACCATTGCCCCTTCATATCCGAAAGGTGAAAAACTAAATATATTCATGCTTATATATTGATTTTTTTTAACAATTTTGGTGTGTTTTTCAAAAAAACTGCAATTTTTTTTAGTTTCTGTGCTTTTACCCAGCAATCAAAGCAAATTGAAGAGATTCAGCGTGTTTTTTGAATTTGCATAACAAGAGTGAAATCATGCAAAAACATCAAACCGTTATTTAAATGCAAGGAACAGCAGTTTAAGGCTGCATATTAATGACATGTCAAAGTCTGAAAACTGCTGTTCAGACCTTTTTTAATATTGAAAAGATAAATTCTATTCTTCATCCATTAAGTAAAAATAAGAAAGAATAGAAAGTTCAGGACGAAACTCAAAATGCATCGTATCATATTCATCCCATGTGCCGCCCCAGACAAAACCATACTTTTCAAAAATTTTTATTACCTGTTCAGGAGGCAGCCATAGGCTTGTTTGCGGAACAAGCATCCATTTACTGTTCCATGTGCGGACCCATTCCCAGTATGTCGGCTTGTTGCTGTTTTTTGAAGTCATGTCTATAGCCATGCCATAACTGTGGTAACTTCTTCTGCCGTTTGTTCCGTCAATTGTGCGCCAGTTATAGCCGCCGACTTCTGTAATTTCTGTAATAAACGAAGCAACTTTTTTGTCCGTTTTGGCGGCTTCTTTTATTTCTTTGTCGATTTTTTCAACAAAAGGAACAATCATTTTATGCACATTCAGACGATGTCCAAGAAAAGTCATTGAACGTATGTTTCTTTCTGTTGCGATGCGGTCATTTGACTGGAGCAGAAACTGTGTAAAAGATATATCAACGGGAAGTTCGGCGGCAAGAGCAGCTTTTGTGCCTTTTTTCTTTAGCTCTGCAATATCTTCCGGTGTATATTCCTTTGGATTTCTCGGCTTGCCTGTATACGGATAAATTATCTGTCTGCCATATTTGTCTGCTTCAACACGCTTTTTAAAAGGCAGAAGCCTGCCGTCAGCCCATGCAAAAATCATTCCTTCAAGCTCAATGCACCAGTCGCCCTCTTTTTCAAAAACCTTCATGTCTTTGTCTGGATAAGCAAGCCGGTAAGATTCAAGCACAAGAGCACCAAACGGCAGCAATTCTCTGTCCGGCAGTTCAAGAGAAGAAACAAAAGCTTCGTATGGAATGACAGAATCTTCAGAATAATTTTTTTCAATGAAATCAGCAATCTGCTGGGAATTTTTTACTTTTGGAAGCGGAAGCTCAAGAAGCGCGGCAGATTCTTCGCGTGCTTTCTGCACGTCTTTAGAGACAGTTTCTTCTTTATTTTCTTCTGGAACAATTAAATCAGCAGAACTTGAATTTTCTTCAATGCGTTTTATTATTTCGCTTCTATCAATTTCTTTCTGGGTGCTGACTTCTTCAGTTTCGGGATTTGCTTCAAGTGATTTTTCTTTGTCTGAAACACAAGAAACAAAAAGCAGACAAAGACAAAAACTGAAGAAAAGAACAAAACATTTTCGCATAATCGTTTAAATTATCGACCGAATTCCGCAGTTTCTTGAAACAGCACAGGCATAACAAAGAGAAAACAAAATTAAGAAATCTCTTAAAACAAACTGCTCAAACCTGCATTAAATCCATGAAGAAATCATAAACTCAACAGCCATTACCAAAAGGTCATCTGTTACAGAAACCTTCCGCAGGTTTTCAGAATCATCATATGCGTTTTTTGAATTGACAATCTTATAAGTTTTTTCAACTTTGTCGCCTTTATAGATTGCCATAATATATTCACCTTCAAGCAAAATTTCTTTTACAGCAAAACCATTTGGAATTTTCTGGGCGCTTCTGACCTGTTTTACAACTTTTGGAGCATTGCCAAGATCGCAGTCAAAAAACAGAATGTTTCCCCTGTCGCAGCACAAGCCGGAAGATTCTTCAATAAAAGGGCGCGAATCAAGATAAAAGCACACACGCCTTGAACCAGATTTATTTGTACAGAGAACATCTTCTTTATAAAGATTTTCAACAGCATAAGTGCAGAATTCTGCATAAACACGTTTTACAACATCTTCAAGTTCGAGCAAAACCTTGTTTTTGCAGTCATATACAGCAAAGCCGTTTTTGACATAATAAGTTTTTTTGGGAGCCTTACTGCCATATAAATCAATTCTAAAACGATATTTAAAATCTTCTGCAAGTGCTTCTTTGAGCCTTATTTTTCCGGCTGTTGATTTCTGGGCATCGAGTACCTTTTTTTCAAAAGTTTCAGTTTCAACGCTTGAATCTGTAATATAAAACTCAAGTTCATTGCATTTTCCTTTTGAAAAATATTCTAAAGTATAAGAAATAATTGCCCTGTCTTTTGAAAGTGACCTGTATTTTGTTTCTGCAAAAACAAATGAAGACATCAATAAAGCAGCAAAAATTAAAATCAGTTTTTTCATAAAAAGATTATCGGTTTTTAATTAAGTGAATTTTCTAAAAAACTTATGATTAAAACAAATATGAGGTGAAATTTTACAAAAAAAGCGGCCAGAACAGCACCAAGCACGTTCAAAGCCGCTTTTCAACAAACCTTTTGCATAAATCAAGAAGGTCTTATATTCTTTCTCTGTTCAACAAGACGCTGAATCTCATTGATATTTTTAACGACAACATAATTATCAACAACTTCGATACGGTGTTTTTCAACATAACGGTTGATTTCATCTTTTGTTTCATCAATAGAAAGCCCTGCCCAATGAGAAATATCTTGAATTGTAACATCGAACCGGCGCATAGCACCGCTTGTCGGCATTACCTGTGGCTGTGTTTCATCAAGCATCAGGAATACATCACCAATTCTTGCAGTAATATCAGATATTACAAGAATTCTTAAACGGCGTTTCTGTTCATTAATTCTACGGCAGAACATTTTCAAAAGAATCAATGCAATAGCCGGATTATTTGTAATCAAAAGCTCAAAGTTTGCTTTATTAAATTCAAGAACTTCTACAGTGTTTACAGCTACACAAGTTGCAGAACGCGGTGTGTTTTCAAGAATAGCCATTTCACCCAAAAATTCAGAAGGTCCCAGAACATCAATATTTTTATTGGTTCCATTCAAAGTCTTTGAAAGCTGAACACGGCCAGATTTGATAAGATAGAAACAATCACCAGGCTCAAACTCTGCAATAAGAACTTCACCAGGTCTATAAGTTTTTGCAAATCGGGAAAATGCAGGAAGTGAAAACTGCTTCATTGTTGAACTGTCACCAGCACCGGCATCTTCGTCTGCAGTTTCTTCAATAACAGGTTTACGACCAGGGCGGTTCTTTTCAATTTCATTTTTACGTTTTGCATCTGCCATATATTTGGCAATTTCGTTTTTATTATAAGTGTTCGGAAACTTTGTCAGATAACGTTTGCACAAATCAAATGTCGTAACATAATTCTCATCATCATAGAAACTTCTTACAACATCCAAAATACCGTCATCGATGCTTTCTTCAGCACTTTTCAGAATTGACTTAATTTTGTGATGAATGTTGCGAAGCTGGCTTGAGAAAACCTGAAGCATTTTCATAATAATGGCTTTATTACCACTAAAAAGCTTTTCAAATTCCGGCACAGTCATAGCAACAGCAATTGAATCAGTTAAAACACGGACAGTTTCTTCACGTGGAAAATGACCCAAAGCAGATTTTACGCCGAAAAATTCGCCTTCTCTAACCGGTTCTGCTACTTCTTTTCCAGTTTCTACGTCTATAGAGCTTAATATTATTGTACCTTTTTGAAGAATAAAAATTCTGTCGTCTTTGTCACCTTCAAAATAAACTACAGAACCTTTTGAATATTGCATCACCTTTGGCATTTCTGTTCATCCTCATGTTATGATATCATAAATTACTATTTTATGCTATGGTTTTTTTATGGTAGATTTGCATACTCATTCTAATATATCGGACGGTTCTCTAAATCCAATAGACCTAATTTGTAGTGCAGCAGAACAAAATATAAAAGCTGTTGCCTTGACAGACCACGACAACACAGGCGGCCTCAAAATTGCAGCAGAAGAAGCAGAGAAACATGGAATTGATTTTGTTCCAGGCACAGAACTTACAGTCGAATGGCCAACCGGCGAATTTCATCTGCTCGGTCTGGGCTTAAAACAAATTTCAAACAGCCTTGATGACATTACAGCCAGACTAAGAGAAAACAGGACAGACCGAAATAAAAAAATGATTCAGAAAATGCAGGACAACGGCTTTGACGTTTCATACGAAGAACTTGAAAGTTTGGTTTCAACAGAATGCATCGGCCGTCCGCATTTTGCAGAATATCTTGTAAATAAAAGAATTGTAAAAAGCAGACAGGAAGCCTTTGACAAATATCTTGCAAAAGGCAGAACTTTTTATGTTGAAAAAACAGGCTGCAACCTTGATGAAGCAATAACCGCAATTTTAGAAAGCGGCGGCGCACCAATTCTAGCCCATCCGTTATCACTTTATGTTTCATGGGGAAAAATGAGCGGCGTTCTTTTTGAACTGAAAGAACGCGGAATTATTGGAATTGAAGCATATCATCCGGGTGCAAGGCTTGCAGACTGCAAAAGGCTAGAACAGCTCGGCAGAGAATTAGGCTTATGCCTGACTGCAGGAAGCGACTATCACGGCGAAAAAGTAAGAAAAGACAGACATTTAGGCTTTACCGCCGGAGACCTTAAAATAGAAGACAGATTTTATTACGACGAACTGAAGCCGGCTCTGGAAAAAATAGATTATTTTTAATGCCCAAAAGGGTTCGTTGATATTTGTACATAGACTGGAAATACATTGCAAGCCTAACTAGTTTTTTTGAAAATGGCAGAATGAAATTCTTGAACTGTGCAACAGATGTTTTACGTCGTTCAGAAAAGTATTCTGCGACACTCAAGATTATTTTATGCGTCGTTCAAAATAATATTCTGCGTCCTTTAACATTATACTGCTTCAGCTGAAAACACCCTTTGGCTTAAGCTTAAAGCGACAGGTTTTGTTTTTTAATCAAAAAAGAGAAGACAGATGTCAAAAAAATGCACAAATTCTTAATTCTTAAAATATTATTGATTTTTCTAAAAGAAGTGAAACAGATTCAATTCATTGTAACACAAGGTATTGCAAAGAAGCCAACTCTCGGACTTGAACCGAGTACCTGCACGTTACGAGGGTGCTGCTCTACCGGGTGAGCTAAGTTGGCATAAAAGATGAATCAAATATAACAAATAAAGCATTATGGGTCAACTAAACCGGCATAACACATGGTTTTCAAAATACACAATGATATAAAAAAATCTTTTGAATACTCATACTATGTGATATCATATCTATAGTTTGTTTTTAAAAGCAGACTATTTAAAGCTTTAATTTCAAAAACAGGCAATATGGACGACTTTCAAAATAACCACGAAAAAACAGACAGCCTCGATGCAGAACCTTTTGCACGGATAAAAAACGCAGGTAAAAACTATGCAAAACTGATTATTGCCGTAATTCTTTCCATAATTCTGATTGTAAGCACGCTTGTTATTTTTTCCATGCACATTCTAAAAAAAGAGTCTAATTTTCAGCCGCAGACAATGGAAGGGCACAAATATCATATTCTTGTAGCCGGCACACATAATGGTGCACAGTTTTTGCAGCAGGTCTACGAAGGCGCAGCTGCCGTTGCAGACGATTATGATGCTGTAGTTGAATTTCTTGTGCCAGAATCTTACGCCGATAACGTTTCAATTCAGACATGGCTTGAATATGCCTCTTATGTTGGAGCTGACGGCATAATTGCATATTTGGACAGCGAACAGGAAATTGTAGATTTTCCTGTTAATGTAAACGGCAACAAAATTCCACTCATAACAATTGCAAACGACAACCCTGATTCCAATTATCTTTCGTTTATCGGACCGAACAAACAGGAACTGGGCAAAAAACTGGCAAATCTTGTAATTTCACTTAAACCAGAAAATGCACACCTTTTGATAATTTCTGACGCAAACTATAAAAACGAAACAGAAAACAAAATGCTTGCTACTTTTAATGAAATTGCAGCAGGTGTTCCCGGTCTTTCGTGGGAAATTCTTGACACCGGCACAAACACAAGCACAAGCCCGGAAGAAATTATAAGACAGACACTTATAGACAAAAGTGACATAAACATGATTTTATGCCTTTCTTTGGAAAACACGCTCAGAGCCACGCAAAGTGTAATTGACCTTATCAGAACGGGCGAAATTGACATCATTGGTTTTCATAAAAACGAAAAAACCATGGAATATCTTCAGAAGGGCATTCTTTCTGCAATTGTTTCATTTGAACCGGAAGTAATCGGTCAAAAAGCAATGCATGAAATTTTCAATTATAAATACAATAAATTTGAAAAGAAACAGATTGTTAACAGCATAAGCATTTTAACAAGTGAATCTCTTGAAGAACGAGAGAGCGAAAAATGAAAATCTTCAATCCCATAAAAGAATTATACATTTCAGCCTCAATTAGAAAAAAACTTTTGTGTTCTTTTATAATTACAAGTGCAATCATGTCTTTTGTCGTCATTTACATCGTGTGCATTTTCAGTGCAGTCGTCAATTCGGTTGCAGTAGCCTATAGAAGCAATGCAAAACTCGATGCATATTCGGCACGCCTTGCACAGATGGAATCTTCGCTTGAACAGTATATAAAACTTGGTTCTTTTGACAGCATTGACAGCTATTATCGCCTTAAAGGCAAAATTGAAGCAGAAACACTTTCTTTTGCAGACAAACCGCATAATGACCCTATTCTTCTGCGTGAGTATACAATTACAAAGCTTGTTGAATCATTTATTTCATATGCAGATCAGGCTGTTTCTGCAAGGCGCGCAAACAACCTGAGCATTTCTGATGTTTATTACTTAAAGGCATGCAGAGGCTACAGGCTTTTAACTTCAAACATTTCAAACCTTGGCAACCTTTATTTTCAACGGAACATGCAGCAATACAACAATGCTTTAAAAAATTTAAAAAGCGTTGCGTTTGTATGCATTGTTGTTGTCATTCTGCTCGCGCTTCTAGACCTGGTGTTCATTTATGTTCTTGTAAACAGCATAACGCAGCCTCTTGTAAAAATTTCCGGTGTAGCAAACAAACTTGCAGAACGTCAATTTGACATTCCGCTTCTTTCATTTAACACACAAGATGAAGTCGGCAACATTTGCCGCGCATTCAACAGAATGATTATAAGCATCCGCGAATACATTGACACAATCTGGGAAAAAGCTGAAAAAGAAAACGAATTGCGCAAAAAAGAAATGGAGATGGCTTCTCTTTATAAAGATGCACAGCTGAAAGCGCTGCAGTCGCAGATTAATCCGCATTTTCTTTTCAACACACTGAACACCGGCGCACAGCTTGCCATGCTTGAAGACGCAGACAAGACTTCAACTTTTCTTGAACAGGTTGCAGATTTCTTCCGTCATAATATTCAACAGAATGGAAGTGACACAACTTTAGACGATGAACTGAAACTTATAGACAATTATGTATACATAATGAAAATGCGGTTCGGATCAAAACTTTCTTTTGAAAAACAGATTGACTGCCAGAATCTTGCATATCGTGTTCCAAGAATGGTTCTTCAGCCCCTTGTTGAAAACTGCATAAGACACGGGTTAAAAAATCTTGAAGACGGTGGAATTGTCGTTCTTAAAGCAGCAGAAAATCAAGAAAACCTCATCATTACAATAAGCGACAATGGCACAGGTTTTCCCGAAGAAATCAGACAGCAGCTTTTAAGCGAAACTATTGAGCCTCTGCAAAATAAAGAAGACGACAAGCCTGCGGAACACGGTGTCGGGCTTTATAATGTAATTTCACGTTTAAGACTTTACTATTCAGATTCAGGCGTTTTTGACATTCTGCAGAACGAAAACGGCGGCGCCTGTTTTCAGATTAAAATTCCAAAAGCGTTTCTAAAAGAAAATAATACAGAATTTTGAGTTTTTCTGTCAGATATTTTCAAAAAATTGCATTTTTTAAAACCTCACATTATAATTGAACCAGTAAAAAGTTTTTTTAATTTGCTGTTACAGGCAGTTTTAAAAGTGCATTTTAGATTCTTTCTTTAATGTCTGCTTTTAAAAAAAAGGAATGTATGAACAAAAACGTAATTTTACCGCTGGTATTATGTGCTGTTTTTCTGTTTCCATGTTGTGCAAAAAAAGAAGCTGCTAAAAATTTACACAAAGACATTTCTCATAATATTACGATTGGTTTTTCAATTGACAGTTTTGTAATTGAACGCTGGCGCCGCGACTGCGACGTTTTTATAGATACTGCAAAAGAAAATGGCGCATCTGTCATTATTCAAAACGCTGGCAACAGCGTTGAAGAGCAGATAAATCAGATTAAATATTTAATTGACTCAAATGTCGACGTACTTGTAATTGTTCCAAAAGAAGCATCAAAACTTTCAGAAGTCATTCAGAAAGCGCATGCAAAAAATATTCCTGTCATTTCATATGACCGACTCGTTTTAAACGCGCCTATAGACCTCTATGTGACTATAAACAGCAAAAAAGTCGGCGAACTTATGGCAGAAGAACTTTTAAAATTAAAGCCGAAAGGCTCATGGTTCTGCATTTATGGCGCAGAAGAAGATTACAACATGCAGATTCTGCGCGAAGGCGTTTTTGACGTAATAAACAAATACAATGCAAAAAGCAAAACACCTGTAAAAATTGACATGGAATTTTTTACAGAAGGCTGGAATTACGATTTGTCTTATAAAAAAATGAACGAAATGCTCGAAACCAAACGTTATCCGCAGGCCGTAATCTGTGGAAATGATGCAGTAGCAGAACATGTGCTCCGTTCATTATCTGAACACAGAATTAACGATATCGCCGTATCTGGGCAGGATGCAGACATTGCAGCATGTCAGAGAATAATTGACGGCAAACAGTCGATTACCGTTTATAAACCTATTACACAGCTTGCACAACTTGCAGCAAAATATGCCTGCGAACTTGCATATGGCAAAACTGCTTCAGAAATTGTTACTTCTGGCGACACAATTAATAACGGCTTTTCAGATGTTCCTGTTCTGTGGCTTGCTCCAAAGGTTGTAAACAAAGACAACATCGAAGAAGTCATCATAAAAACAGGTTTTCACACAAAAGAAGAAATTTACAGAAATATCCAGTAAACGTTTTGCTATAAAGCATTGAGCTATGTTGAATTTCGTTAATCATCTGCATTGAACATAATGTATAAATGCTGTAAAGAAGACTGGCAGATTCAAGATAATATCATGCATTATAATTTTTAATCATTTACAGCAGAAACAAAACCAACAAAAGTGCAGCAAAATATCGCTGTTTTTTAAAATATGCTTGAAACCTTGTTCTCTTCCCCCTTTTTTTAATCAGAACATTATGTTTTCTTTACAAAACAAAGAAGAAAAGATTCTGCACAAATAAAAAAAGCTGCCCTTTCAAAGGACAGCTCTCTTTTTTGCATGTGTAAAAACACGCTTAGTTATCAGACAGATTTACCATTCTTGATGGCAGCTTTGCAGTATTTGCAAATCTGAGCTTTATTGCCATCAATTTCCTGTTCATAAAGAACTTTAATTCCGTCTTTCTTGCAACGTGCGCAAGTTCCACGACCATGTGCTGGTCTGTCAAGAATACCCTTTCCGCGATGAGATTTTGACATAGTTTTCTCCTATCCTAAATTATTCATCGCTCTTTGACGATGCGGGTTCTGCATCTGCTTTTTTTGCAGAAGCCTTTTTCTTGCCTTTTTCAGCTGTTTTTGTTTCAGCTTTTTCGGCATTTTTCTTTGCAGCTTTTGGTTCTTTCTTTTCTTTTTTGCCTTCAACATCAAGTTTGAAGTCAACCAATTCAAGAATAACCATATCAGCAGCATCACCTTGACGGAAACCAAGTTTCAAAATGCGAGTATATCCACCTGCGCGATCCTTCATTCTTGGTCCAATCTCGTTGAACAATTTTGCCAAAACGATATCATCTTGGATATAGCGTGCAGCCTGGCGACGGTTGTGAACTGAATCAACCTTGCTGCGTGTAATCAACTTTTCAGCTGCCTTACGAACTTCAAGAGCCTTTGCTTTTGTTGTTGTAATGCGTTCATATCTGAAAAGAGATGTCACCATATTCCGAGACATTGCACGGCGATGAGCCGTAGTCCGTGAAAGCGGATTAAAACCGTTTTTATGATTCATCAGATTCTTCCTTCTGCTTTGGTAAATTTACAGCATTTTTAAGATGTGAATAGTCAGTCATACCGAGGTTAAGACCCCATTCAAGGAGCTTTTCTTTAATCTCGAGAAGACTCTTCTTACCAAAATTACGAGTTTTAGCAATATCATCTTCTGTCTTTTTAGTTAATTCACCAATAGTTCGAATATTTGCATTCTTTAGACAGTTTGAAGAGCGAACAGACAGTTCAAGTTCTTCAACCGGCGTATTAAGCAATGTTTTAATGCGGTCATCACCATCATCAAGTTCATCATTGCGACTGAGCTCTGTATCATTGAAGTTAACAAAAACAGAAAAATGATCTTTTGCAATCTTTGCAGCTTCAGCCAAAGCATCTTCTGGCGCAATAGAGCCATCTGTCCAAATTTCAATAACCAACTTATCGTAATCGTTACGCTGACCAACACGACAAGGCTCAATTGTGTAGTTCACTTTTGGAATTGGAGTAAAAATTGCATCCATTGGAATAGTTCCAACAATTTCGATGTAATTTTCATTTACTTCCGCAGGAACATAGCCTCTTCCCAAATCCACCTGAATTTCAAAAAGCAAGTTTGCATTTTCCATTGTGGTGAAAAGTGTGAAATCTTTGGTTAAAATTTCAAGAGCACCTTCTCTGTTAAGCATATCACTTACAACAGTCTGTGCACCTTTAAATTCAAATTCCAAAGTGTCCTGTTCAACATCATCGGGAAGCCGTACACGAAGCTGTTTAAGACTATTGATTACTTCAAGAGTGTCTTCAACAACATTCGGTATGGTTTCAAACTCGCTCGAAATTACATGAGCAACGCCATCGGCATCAATAGATGTAATACGAACAGAGGTTATTGCATAGCCCTGAATTGATGATAACAATACTCTGCGCAGGGTGTTACCTACGGTTGATCCGAAACCAGTTTCAAATGGGCATGCAATGAACTTACCATAACGTCCTTCTTTCTCAATAAGGTCGGAACCGCAG
>JAKSTS010000031.1 GCA_024402455.1 Treponemataceae bacterium | reverse complement strand
GGAAATTCATTTAAAATAATAAAATCCAGCATTCGCTGGATTTTATTGGGCCATCCTGGATTTGAACCGGGGACCAAAGGATTATGAGTCCTCTGCTCTAACCGCTGAGCTAATGGCCCGAATGATTGTGCCATAATATCATAAAAGCTTTGTTTTGACAACACAGCACAAAGTTTTTTGACAATGAAATTTGGCACATACACAGTCATGTTCATTCAATTTTATAAGAAATGCAGACACAGTCTGTAAAACTTTCCAGAGGCTCAACACCAAGCGGAAAAACTTTTTGAATCAATTCTTTTGCAGCATTTTCCAAAATCAAAGAATCTGAACGGAGGACGGTTAAATTTTCAAGTTTGCCTTCTTTTGTTACAGAAAACCTAAACACTACATCTCCGCTTATTTTTCGCCGCAATGCTTTTTGAGGATAAACCATGTATTTTTTTAAACGCTCATCAATTACATTGCAGCAAAGCTCATACCTTGCCTGAATATCAGCATCTTTGTTCTCGGTTTTTGCTGCAGCTCCTGCGTCAGGTCTATGCCAGAATGAAATCGGGTGATTTATAAAGGCAAAAACAGAAACTCCAAAAAAGAGTTGCATCATGCACAGCAAAATCAGTTTTTTCTGTTTTAATACCATAAATTTCATTTTTCATCTGCTCCGCCAAAAACCGAACTTTCAAGACACTCAAATCAGAAACTCTTTTTGTATGAAAGGCTTATGTCGTAATTTCTGCCTTGTGCCGGATAATAATAATACACAGGTTCTCCTGTAGCATAATCTTCATATACACCGGAATACATTGAATATTTTACATCAGTAATGTTATTTGCTTTTGCAGAAATCTGAAAACCCTTGTATTCAATGTTCATCGTTACATTTGCAAGCACATAACCTGGAATTTGTTCAAACTGATTTGCAATGTCGCCTGAAGCATAAGCTGCACTTCTGTAAATTATATCCGGCGTCAAAACAAACCATTCACATGGTTTTATGTCAACCGCAGCCACAACAGACCACGGCGACACAAGCGGAACCATTTTTCCGGCATTTGTACCGTCAGTAAAATGCGCATCAATATAAGACACACCCGCCCTAAACGAAATATAATCAACAGGAGAAAATGCAATGTCTGCATTAAACCCAGTTCTTAAGGTTTTTGCATAATTTTCGTTTTTATAAGTTGCTGCATTATACCAGAGTTCGTTTTCCATGGGCATAAAGAAAGCATTCAGTTTTCCAGAAATAATATCGCCATAACGAAATTTCAAGCCGAATTGAAAATCACAGCCTGTTTCCGGTTTTAATTCTTTATTAAAAGATGCAGACCACCCTGAATAAGAAGCTATTTCGTCAACAAACGGATAGCGGAACAATCTTGAAAAACGGCCGAAAAACTGAAAATTATCCAGAACTTTTACAGAAAAACCGCCTGAATAAACAAATTCATCATATTTTACACTTCCAGAAGCAAGATCCTCTGAGCTGTCAACTTTGACTGTTTCTGAGTCATAGCGGGCTGCACCTTCAAGTTTAATCTGATAAGGCAAGTCTACAGAAGCAAGCACATAAGGTGCGCTCATATATTGATTGATTTTTGTGTCAGAAGTTTTATTAATCCGGCTTTTTTCTGAATAACCGGACGCATCAAGATTTACATATGAAAAATCGCAGCCGGCAGACATAGATAGTGCAAAATCTTTATCAAAGCTTCCTGTAAATTTAAAAACAGGACGGACATTCACATTTTTCTGTACGGCATCAGTATAGCTGTAATAAGAACCTGTGTTAAATTTTGTTTTTTTATAACCGGCATCTATTGGCATCTCAAAATTAAAACAATCAGATATCTGCCAGTCAAAAGACAAACCGCCGCCAGCAATCTGCTTTTCACCTTCATCATCAAGCGAATAAGCTTTTTTTCTGTTGGAATTATATTGCGCCTGTGTAAGACTTCCGGGAAGTTCATAACTTGTGTCTGTCATGTTGAAAAAAGGCTTTATCGTTATTCTGTCTGTAATATCGATATAACCGGAAGCAAGCGCATTAAATGTTTTGTTTTTTGTTCTTTCGCGCCAGCCTGAAGTATTCGTGTCATCAACAAAAAGACTGAACCCGGAAGAATCTTCAGAAGCTATATAACCGAAATGCACACCATTTGACCAGTTGCTCCCAATTGATACACCGCCCATAAGAACAAGCGGTTCAGAGCTTTCTTTTGTAATTATGTTGATAACTCCGCCTACTGCATTGTCACCGTACACGGCAGAAGCTGCGCCGTCTAAAATTTCAATGCGGTCAATGCTTTCAACTGGAACAGATGCAAGGTTTACGCCGCTCATATCAGGGTTGTTCAAACGCTGCCCGTTAATCATTACAAGAACACGGCCAAATGCGTTTTCGCCAAAACCGCGCATGTTTACCTGTGCATCCTGAATTGTTCCGCTTGTCGAAGAAAGCTGAACATTTGAAACACTTTCGAGCAGCTCAACTACAGAAGTTTTTCCTGATTTTGCAATTTCATCAGAAGTTATTACAGTTGTGTTTCCGGCAGATTCAAAAGCTTCTTCCGTTTCTCTTGATGCCGTTATAACATAAGTTGGAATTTGCTGTGCAGTCATAAAAAATGCAGACGCACACAAACACATAACCGCAATTAACCTGCGGTTTTTTTGATGAGAATATTTGTTTCCCAAACGATGCCTCCTCGGGCATTTTTTAAGGTTTATTCAAAGAAGCGTCTTCTGGCTTACAGCTGGCAAAGCCTTTGCATGCACCTTCTCAAACAAAAAGTTTTATTACCTGTTCAATGGCTGCAAAATTTTTAAGATAACGCTAATGGTTCTTTAAATTTGCACGCATGCATTTTTTGCTGTTTACAGCGGCGGGACCGCTGCGGTTTTGCACCGCATTCCGTTTTTCTTTGAACGGTTAACTGTAGCTTTTTTTGTGTTTTATTTCAATTAAGGAAGAAGGAAATTTAGAAAAGCAAACAATCCGGCACGGCATATTTTTTAATTGCTGTGTCGGACACAAAAAAAGCGCACCAGTAATTGCCGGTGCGCTTTTGAGTATTACCTATAATTTAGAACATACTGTAAGGAATAGGATCGTTCGCAAAATGGAAAGAATGTCCATCTTCATCAAATGTATATGCTTTTGAAAAATTTGCCGGTGTTAAATTATCTGTATATGTAATTGTTAATGTTCCAGTCTTGCTGTTTGGATCTGAAAAAGTTCCAGGACGAGCAGTTGAACCAACAGTATGAGTAACAGTAGTATCTGTAAATACAAACTTTTCCAAAGTGCCACCTGCACCGCTATTACCAAAACTTCTGTTTTTAAAAGAATAGTTGTGCGAACTGTTGTTAAACAGGTTGCTCAAACCACTTCCGCCGCCACTGCCGCTGCATGAAAACAGCAAAGCTGCCAAAATCAATAAAACCAAAATCTTTGATAATTTCTTCATAAATAATCTCCATATTTAAAATTTATTTCACATAAAAAGTGAAAATAAAATCAAGTAAAACATAAACCCTTATAAATACAGCCGGCAGAATCAAAAACTTTCAATCTGCAGAAGTTCTATCTAAAATCATATGTATCTTGATGAATGTATATTTTTTTAGCGATTTTTTCAATGACAAAATCGACAATTTATGTAAAAAAGAAACTGGCTTTTGTAAAATTTTTAAGTTCAAAGCCAGTTTCTTTTGAATTTAAACGCTATTTTTCCTGTTCCTTTTTTTTTGCCGGAGCCTTTCCACCCATATAAACAGGCTGACCTGTTGCATCAATTGCATCTCGCCAGAGCGAACCTTCTGGGTTTACTTTATTGCGCTGAATTGTTACAAGCTTTGTCGGCAGCAGTACAAATTTGTCATGAACAAGACCGACAACCAGTTTTGTCTTGCCGGACATTGCCGCATGAACAGCATTGTTTCCAAGACGTTCACAGTAAATTGAATCAACTGCAACAGCCGGTGCCGAACGAATCTGATAACTTGGGTCCATATATTTTAAATTAATGTGAATGTTCTGCTCTTTAAAATATTCAGTTATTTTTTCACGAAGGAAAGTTCCAATATCGCCAAGTTTAATATTGCCAGAAGCGTCTTTTTCACCGGTTGCCTTAAGCAATTCCTGTCCGGCACCTTCTGCAACAATTACAACTGCATGGTTTCTTTCAAGCACACGTGTTTCAAGCTCTTTTAAAAATCCATGTTCACCATAAAGTTCAAAAGGAACTTCCGGAATAAGGCAGAAATTAACTTCGTGGCTTGCAAGAGCTGTTGCCGTTGCAATAAAACCAGATTCGCGTCCCATAAGCTTTACAAGACCAATTCCGTTAATCTGTGAATGTGCTTCCATATGAGCTGCGGCAACAGATTCCGTTGCTTTTACAACAGCAGTGTCAAAACCAAAAGATTTCTGAATGAACAGAAGATCGTTGTCAACTGTTTTTGGAATGCCGACAACAGAAATCTTTGAACCACGTTTTTCAATTTCATCTGCAATTTCCAAAGCACCACGCTGAGTTCCGTCTCCACCAACAATAAACAGAATATTTATGTTAAGACGTTCAATTGCATCAACAATATCAATTACGCGGTTTCCGGCTCCGCGGCTTGTGCCAAGAAATGAACCGCCTGTTTTATGTATGTCATCAACTTTGTCCGGATCCAAAGGAACTGTATCAAACCCGTATTCATTCAAAAAACCTTTGAAACCATATCTGATTCCTGTAATCCGCCTTACGCCGTAGCGGTTCCACAGACAGCGCACAACAGCACGAATTACATCGTTTAAGCCTGGGCAAAGGCCGCCGCAAGTACAGATTGCTGCATGAACATGTTTTGGATTAAAATAAATAAATTCACGCGGACCTGCTTTCATAATAAGATTGTTATTATATGCATCAGCTTCTGTTTCAAGCACGTTTTCGTAAACATTAACATTGTAGCGTATATATTCATTATCTTTTACATAATTCGCAATAAAATCGCCACGTTCATTTGAAAGCTTAATAGGTGAAGGAACTTTGCATTCACCCAAAGAATCAACAGTAAAATCAAATCGTCCTTTCATACAGACTCCTGTAAAAATTTTCAAAGCAAGAGAAAATACTCAAATTTTTAAAACGCACAAACGTCTTAAAATGCAGCAACCTCTAAAACTTCTGCATTAGAGATGACCGTTTACAAATGATTATACAACCTTTTATCATATTTTCAAGAAGATACATGAACATCTGCTTTTTAAGCCTCAAAAACAGCCGTAAAAAATTCAAAAACAAGCTTTTTTTTTATAACTCATTTTATTACAATAATTTAAAATTTACCGTCATCCGTCCATTCAGAAAACATTTTTAAAATACTTTTTCAAATGCATTTATGAACTTCCATAGATTAACCAAAACATGCTATATTCTGTGTATATGAAATTAACTCCAGCATTTACAGAAATTTACTGCGATGACTCAATCGTTGTGTTGAATAAAGCTTCGGGCATTTTAATTGCTGCAGACCGTTATGACCAGGACGCACCTCGCTTAGATAAAATTGCTTCAGAAAAATACGGCAAACTTTTTGCAGTTCACAGAATAGATAAAGACACTTCCGGTGCAGTTGTTTATGCAAGAACACCAGAAGCACACCGTACAATTTCAATGGCTTTTGAAAACCGTCAGGTTGATAAGACTTATCATGCTCTTGTTTACGGGCGCCCGATGTGGGACGAAACTGTTTCAACACTTCGGCTTATGGCAAACGGAGACGCACGGCACAGAACAATCATCAGCAAAATGGGAAAAGAAGCTGAAACACATTTCAGATTCATCGGCACATGCGGACCTTATTCATGGATTGAAGCAAAACCCAAAACAGGCCGTACACACCAGATTCGTGCTCATCTTTCTAAGCTTGGTTTTTGCATTGTCTGCGACCCTCTTTACAGCGGCAACCAGAAACCTGTCCGGCTGTCAGACATAAAACGCTCATGGCATGGCGATATTTACGAAGAGCGGCCTTTGCTTTCAAGGCTTGCACTTCATGCATGGAAAATCTGCCTTAAACACCCGGTTTCCGGCGAAGAAATGACATTTACAGCACCATATCCTAAAGATTTGGATGCAACAAGAAAACAGCTTGCTAAATTATTCGGCACGGATCCGCTTGCATGAAAAAAAGACTGACTGCCATTCTTTTTATAATTTTCTCTTTTCAGCTTGAACTTTTTTGCATTGACTACAAGTTTTCGATTGAACCTTTTTTCGGCATGAAAACCGGAACACTGTACGAATATGCACTTGTGCGAATGTCTCAAACAGAAGATTACAAATTAAGTCAGCTTGAATGGCATATAAACCCAGCATATCTTATGGGCGGCACAATATGCTCTGATTTCGGCGCATTAGAATTTTCAACCACAGTTTACGGGCTTAATCATATAACAAATGGAAAAATGTACGACTGGGACTATGAAAATTACGACGGAAAACCTACAAAATTCTCAGCACATCCGGCTGAACTTACAAACAGTCTTGAAGCTTCTGGAAACGTTGCATTCAGGTTTGAATTTGACGAAGCTTTTTCTTTAGCCCCATTTGTAAACATTAATTACAGCCATTCATCAATGACAGCACATGACGGATATTATCAATACCCGACAGGAAACGGCTACTGGAACGAAAATCTGCCCACACACGATATGCAGGGCAGAGCCGTAACATATACAAACACAATGTTATATCCATCTGCAGGTTTGCAGGTCAGAACAAATATCTGGAACTGTTTTGGAATTCAGGCGGGTTTCTCGGCTACTCCATGGGTTTATGCAACTTCTGTTGACAAACACTGGCTCAGAGACCTTGCAATTACAGATAAAATGTACGGCGGTTTTGGATTTTTTGGTGACATCAAGATAGACTTTTCTTTTAAGCGCTATCACACAATTTCGTTTTTTGCCAACAGCGAAACAATACAAAATGTAAAAGGTGCAAGCACACGCAATACAATTGAAAATGCCGGAACTCCTATACCAAACGGACGAGGCGGAACAGCCAAGACAAATTATTCTTTCGGCTTTTCATACAAACTTACAATAGATTAAAAATCTGCTTTTCAAATTTATAAACTGATACACAGTTTTCAACGAAACACAATTCAGACTGCTGCAAAAAAACAAAACACATTTTGATTTTACAAGGCACATGCATTAAAAAGGCTCAAGGCTTCCAGCATTTTAAATCTGCCCGTTAATTTGAAAATTTTACCCTTACAGTTTTTATGCACCGCTGATACTGCTGTTCAACTATAAATGTACAGAAATCTGTGCGCAAAAGCTCACCTGGCGAAGGCAGGACACCAAATTTTTCAAGCATCCAGCCACCCAAAGTCTGATAATATTCGCTTTCAAGATGCATTTTGAAAAAATCATTAAAATCGCTTAAAAGCATGTCTCCAGGAAGCCTCAATTCATTTGAACTTATAAATTCAATCCGTTCTTCAATTGGAACAGCTTTTTTATCATATTCGTCAGCAAGACGGCCAAAAACAGCAGCAAGAATATCGTCCATTGTTATAATTCCGTCATTGCAGCCATTTTCATCAACAGCCACTGCAAAATTCTGCTTTTCTTTTATAAAAGTATGCATCATTTCGGCAGCACTTTTTGTTTCTGGAACAAAACAGACAGGACGCATTATGTCCTTTATATTAAATTTTCTATTTTTTTCTTTTGCATAAAGCACGTCTCTATAATGAATATAACCGCAGATTGAATCAAAGCTGCCGTCAAAAACAGGCAGCCGTGAAAAACCTGTTTCCTTTAATAAAGCAACTGTTTCTTTATAGCTTGCATCAATATTTATGCCTTTTACAAGAAGCCTGTTAACCATAATTGAACGCACATGCAGATCTGTAAACTCAAATATCTTGTTCATCATCTCTTTTTCGCTTGTTTCAAGAGTTCCTTCCTGATTGCCGACATCAATTAATGTTTTAAGTTCTTCTTCTGTAACAAGCGGAGAAGTTGCCGGGAAAAAGCGCTTTATAAAAAATGTAAAGATTTTAATAAAAGCAGAAAAAATTAAAGCAACAGGCGAAAGCACAATTTCAAAGAAAAACACTATTTTTGCAAGTTTTGTAGCAAAAATTTCCGGTTGATTTGCCGCAACAGTTTTTGGCACAATTTCGCCAAAAATCAAGATAATCACAGTCATTATTACAGTTGCAATGCCAATTCCATAATTTCCGCAAAAACCTATCGCAATTGAAGCACCCAAAGCAGACGCAAAATTATTTACAAGATTGTTTCCAATAAGAATTGTCGTCAAAAGCCTGTCTTTGTTCGATTTGAGTTTCTGCACAAGACCGGCATTTTTGGTTCTATTTTTAACCATCTGCCTTACTTTTATTGCAGAAATTGACATGAACGAAGTTTCTGAAGACGAGAAAACAGCAGAAAAAATAATGCAGATGCACAAAAGAAAAATTGAAATAATCATTCTGCAACCTCCGCATCTGCAATTCGTTTTACAAGCACAGTTTCAATTCTGTGTCCGTCAATCTTTTTTACTATCAAAGAACACATGTTCAAATTCAGTTCAAATCCTTCCTGCGGAAAATCACCGAATTTTTCTGTTATAAAACCTCCGATAGTATCATTAAATTCAGATTTAAGTTCAAAACCAAGTTTTTCAGAAAGTTCAACTAGCCGCATTGAACCTTCAACAATAAAAGAATCGTTTGAAAGCTCTTTTATTTCAAATTTTTCAGTACGTGAATTTTCATCGCTGACATCACCAAAAATTTCCTGCGTCAAATCTTCAATAGTAACAAGACCGGAAGTTCCAGAATATTCATCAACTATAATTGCAACACTCTGTTTGTTTTCTTTAAAAATCTTTCTTATAGATGAAATGCGGCGGTTTTCCAGAATGAAAAGCGGAGGGCGCATTATTTCTTTTACAGAAAATCTGCCGGGTGTTCCCTCAAAAAAAAGCAGGTCTTTTAAATAAACAAAACCACAGATGTCATCTATTCCATCTTTATAAACAGGAAAACGTGAATAGGAAGTCGACTGGGCTAAATCAAGAATTTCCTGATAAGTTGCATCAAGCGGAATTGCATTTATCTCTTTTCTTGGAACCATGATTTCTTTTGCAGTCAAATCTGTAAATTTAAAAACCTGGCGGAGCATTGTTTTTTCATTTGATTCAATTACGCCTTCTTCTTCGCCGGCGTCAATAAATGTTTTAATCTCGTCTTCTGTAAAAGACACTGTTTCAGAATCAAGCTTTACACCGAATAGTTTTGCAATCTGTTCTGAAATTTTTGAAAAGAAATAAACAAGAGGTGCAAAAATTTTTGTAAGTTTTTCAATAAAGGGAGAAACTGCAAAAGCAATTTTTTCTGGATATGTTGAAGCGATTGTTTTGGGTGTAATTTCACCAAAAAGCAGCAGAAGAACCGTTGAAACAATTGTTGCAATCTCAACACCGCCTGAACCAAGAAGGTCAAGCGCAATTGCCGTAATAAGCGAAGTTACACCAATATTTACGATATTATTTCCAATAAGGACAGTATTTAAAAGCTTTGTTTTTGAATCAAGCAGCCGACCGGTTCGCTGAGCTTTTTTGTTTTTTTTGCCACGCAAAACCCTAAGACGAAGTTTATTTATTGAAAGAAAAGCACTTTCTGTAGCAGAAAAAACCATAGAAAGAAAAATCAATACAACAAGAACAATCAGGCTAATAACAAGGTGAATATCCAGAAACAAAACCTCCATGCAGTTGATGCCGATGCAAAATAATCATGTCAGTTATCGGCCAATATTTTATAATATAAATTGAAAAAAAACAGCTCCAGCCTTATGCGGAGCAGATATTTAACAGACCGCCCTTGAAATTTTCATTTCTTGGGACAGTCCGTTATTTTTAATTACAGTTCAGCATTACTCAGCAGAATCGTAGATTGGCTGAGCTTTTACAAGATCCATGAACTGCTGCAAATCAGCAATATGTTCACTTTCAGGATTAACATCTATTGCCTTTTGAATCAAAGCTACAACAGAATCAATTTCTTCCTGTGAAGTAATCAAACCACCGATAGCAGAAATATATGCTGCTGTATAAAAAGATTCCTGTGCAAGTTCTGGTTCAAGAGCAGGGTCTTCTGCAACACGAACAAGAACATCACGGGCACTTTTTACATCGCCTTTCTGCATATAAATGCTTGCTTCATTGTATCCGCCTAAAAGCTTATATTTTCCAAGCAATCCACTTTCGTTTTTCGGGTCAAGGGCAGGAACTTCAAGAATATAATCCATCAGTTCAACTCTTTCTTCATCAGATGACTTTTCATAAAGTTCATCAATAAGCTTTACCTTTTTTACGCCCTGCGCTTTATCAATTGAATCTTTAAGTTTCTTCAAATCTTTAAATGCTGTTTCTGCATTTTCAACAGCTTCAATTACAACTTCAAGCCCCATGTCTTCAGAGTATGCAACGATGCCATAAGAAGCACCTTTTGAATCTACAAGAATAAGGCTTGGTGTTGTCTGAAGTCCATACATCATTGCGTATGTAAAAATGCTCTGCATTTCTTCTTCGCTTACTTCAGCTTCACCACCAGGAATATCAATCTGAGCAAGTTCATATTTTTTGCCCATTTTCTTGATAAACTCTGAATCCTGCATAATTTCTTTTTCAAATTTGCCAGAAACATTGTCCCAGTCAACACCTGTAAAAGCAAGCAAAATACTCTTGTCGCGGTCGCCAGCTGAAATCTGAACGGCACTGTAGTCTTTTACCCATTCGGTTGCACTTGGTACATTCATATCAAGACCAAAAAAAGCACCGACAGCACCACCGGCAAGAACAACAACTGCTGCAATTGCACCAAAAATTGCAGGTTTTTTGCTTTTTGGTTTTGATTCTTCAGTTTTTTCAACAGCAGCATCAACTGGTGCAGAAGTTTCTGTTACATTTTCTGCAGCAACAGTCTGATTTACTTCGTTTTCGTTTTCTTCCACAAATTTCTCCTTTAATGGAAAAGGAAGCTTCTAAAAAATTCGATTTTTAGAAGCGACACTTAAAAAATTGCAGACATCTTAGGCTTGTTTTTTAAGATGCCCTTAGCCGAAATATCTAACGCCAGCAGCAAAAATATTCTGGCATTTATTTCCTTCAATATTTTTAACAAGTTCATTTGATGAACCCAAATGAGCTGTTCCAATTGTACGTTCGTTGTGACCCATTTTTCCAAGAACACGTCCATCCGGGCTTGTCATGCCTTCAATTGCAAACATTGAGCCGTTTGGATTGTCCGGTTCTGTCATAACAGGAATTCCGTTTTCGTCAACATACTGCGTGAAAATCTGACCGTTTTCGAAAAGCTGTTTTGCAAAAGCTTTGTCAATGATTACACGGCCTTCACCATGAGAAATTGGAATAAGGTGAGTTGCACTTTCAACAACAGACTGATGCTGAGCCCAAGGACTTGCAGCACTTACAATTCTTGTGCGGACGATGCGCGAAATATGACGGCCGATTCTGTTATATGTCAAAGTCGGCATTTCTTCAGACGGAGAAAGAATCTTGCCATATGGAACAAGACCTGTCTTGATAAGAGCCTGGAAACCGTTACAGATTCCAAGAACAAGACCATTTCTGTCATCAAGCAAAGATGTTACAGCCTGAGCAATGCGGTTTTCGCGCAGAACGTTTGCAATAAATTTGCCTGAACCATCAGGTTCATCTCCGGCAGAGAAACCACCGGAAAGTGCAAGAATCTGTGCAGTTTCAAGCTCTTTTTTGAGCTCGTTAAGAGAAGATTCAAGCATTTCTTCATCTTTATTGCGGAAAACAAGAATCTTTGTTTCTGCACCGGCAAGTGCAAAAGCACGGGCCATATCAAATTCACAGTTTGTCCCAGGGAAAACAGGAAGCAATACTTTTGGCTTTGCTTTTCCACCGATGGCAAAATGTGCCTTGTTTCTTGCTTCTTTCAAACTTGGGTGTGTTGCAAGAGCAAAATCCGGCAAAGCTTCAGCTTTAGATGCATCGTCGCTGCCCAAAGTAATCGGCGGGAAAACCTTTGATAATGGCTGTTCCCATTCTTTATAAGCTTCTGCAAGAGAAATAACAGCGTCTTTAACTTTAATCTGCTGGTCTTTAAGCGTTGTACCAAGCTTAAATGCAACAGGCAAAGATTTTTCGAAAGCTGCGCAGTTTTCTGCAGATACTTCTGCAATAATTGAACCATACAATGGAAGGAACAAAAGCCAGCTTAAATCTGTCTTGTTTTTTGCAGCAAGAACTTTAGACTGAACGGCTGTTGCATTCTGCAGTTTGGCAAAGAAATCTGAATCAAATGCAAGACCAATCTTGTTACCGAAAGACATTTTTGTAACGGCTTCGGCAATTCCACCAGCACTAACAGGATAAAGTGCATTTACAAGATTTGCCTTTGTAAGGGAATGCAGGGCTTTTGTTGTTTCTTTGAAAGCACCAAAATTTGGTGTCAAATCGTCTGTATATGCACATGGAATCAAATAAACAGAACTTCCATCTTTCTTGAAAGCACCGCTTGTAATGTTTCTTGCATCTTCTGTTGCAACAGCAAACGAAACAAGTGTCGGTGGAACATTAATATCTGCAAAAGAACCGCTCATACTGTCTTTTCCACCAATAGAAGCTGTTCCCATTGCTGTCTGTGCAGACAAGGCACCTAAAAGTGCAGCAGCAGGTTTGCCCCATGCCTTTTCAGAAGAAGTTCTTTCAAAATATTCCTGGAAAGTCAAACGGCAGCTTTCTGGAAGTCCACCCATTGCTGCAATTCTTGCAAGAGAATGAAGAACAGCAACTTGAGCACCATGATATGGAGACCAGCTTGCAACACGAGGATCATAACCAAAAGTCATAAGGCTTGCTGTGTTTGTTTCGCAAGGAGCAAGCACAGGTATTTTTGCAACACAGCCATTTTCTGGAGTTGACTGATAACGGCCGCCCATCGGGAAAGTTATTGTACTTGAACCGATTGAACCGTCGAAACGTTCACTCAAACCACGCTGAGAACAAACAGCAAGGTCTTTCATGTTTGCAATCCAGGCTTCGCCAAGTTTTGTGCCTTTGTTGTCAGCAAGCAGCTTTTCAACACAGTCAAGAGAACTGCACAAAGGAGAATCGTCTTTTTTAACGGCACTGATTGTAGCTTTTGCATTGCGGCTTGCACCGGCTGTATCAAGGAAAGCCCTGTCAATGTCAACGATTGTTTTGCCGCACCATTTCATGATGAGGCGGTTTGTATCTGTAACAGTTGCAATCTGAACAGCATTTAAGTTTTCAGCTTTTGCAGCTTTAATAAGTGCATCAACATCCTTTTTGCGGACTACAATAGCCATGCGTTCCTGGCTTTCAGAAATAGCAAGTTCAGTTCCGTTCAAACCTTCATATTTTTTTGGAACCAAATCAAGATTGATTTCAAGACCTGGTGCAAGTTCACCAACAGCAACAGAAACACCGCCGGCACCAAAGTCATTGCAGCGGCGAATCATGCGGCTTACTTCGCGGTTTCTAAAAAGACGCTGAATCTTGCGCTCTTCAACAGCATTGCCTTTCTGAACTTCTGCAGCAGCAGTTGTAACAGACTTAACATTGTGTGCCTTTGAAGAACCAGTTGCACCACCAATGCCGTCACGACCAGTACCACCACCAACAAGAACAATGCAGTCGCCTGCATCAGGCTCTTCGCGCATAACAACATCAGCCGGAACAGCAGCAATAACAGCACCAAGTTCCATGCGTTTTGCTTCAAAACCAGGGTGATAAACTTCGGCAACCTGACCGGTTGTAAGACCAATCTGATTTCCATAAGAACTGAAACCTTGAGCAGCTTCACGTGTAAGCTTCATCTGAGGAAGTTTGCCTTCACGTGTCTGGCTTAAAGGTACAGTCGGATCAGCAGCACCAGTAACACGAAGGCTCTGATAAACCCATGCACGACCAGAAAGAGGATCGCGGATTGCGCCACCAATACAAGTTGCAGCACCACCAAAAGGTTCAATTTCTGTCGGATGGTTATGTGTTTCATTTTTGAACTGAAGCAGCCAGCGTTCTGTTTTGTGTTCAGGTTCAATAACGCCAGTAGAATAATCTGCCGTATCTACATCTATATAAATTGAACATGCATTGATTTCTTCAGAAAGTTCAATGTCATCAAGCTTGCCGTGCTTTTTAAGATATTTTGCACCGATGCAGGCCATATCCATAAGTGTAAGGGGCTTTTTGTTTGCAGCACCTTTCTTTGCGCGCTCACCATAAAGCTCGTCACGAATTGCACGATATTCTTCGAGAGATGCCGTAAGAGGAGAAGAAATTCCACCTTCTTCAATTTTAACATCGTCAAGTACAGTGTTAAAAGTTGTATGGCGGCAGTGGTCAGACCAGTAAGTATCAAGAACACGAACTTCTGTTTCTGTCGGGTTTCTGCCTTCTTTTTTGAAATAAGTCTGCATAAAAGCAAGGTCTGCATCATCCATTGCAAGGCCCATTTTTTCGCGCATTGCCGAAAGTTCAGCAGATGACATATCTGTAAAACCGTCAAAAACTGGAATGTCTCCAGGTTGAGTTACATTCATTGTTAATGTTTCTGGAATTTCAGGAGATGCAAGACGAGAATCAACAGGGTTAATCAAATAGCGCTCAATTTTTTTGCGTTCATCGTCGCTTATTGTGCCTTCAAGAAGAACAAGCTTTGCACAGCGCACTTTTGGACTTGCATCTTTTTCGCCGGCATTTGCAGCCAGCAAAGACAGACACTGTTCAGCACTGTCGGCACGCTGATCGTACTGCCCCGGAAGATATTCCCAGATAATTGCTGTTTCATTTGGCTTCAACGGGAAATGTGTAAAATAACACACATCGCTCTGTGGCTCAGAAAAAATACGTGTAGCAGCATTGCGGCAAATGTCTTCAGAGACATTCTCAATATCATACCGGTTCAAATAACGTACAGCTTTAACAGCGCTGATTCCGAGAAAGCCGGTAATCTCAGAATAAATACGCTTTGCTTCATTAGAAAAATCTGATTTTCTTTCAATATAAAGACGGAACATGCGACAAGTATATGTAGAAACGCCAAAAAAGACAATACAAAGTTGCATTACAAAACAATTTATATAGAAGAATTCCGCACAGTCTTGCAGTTTTTTCAAGCTTTAAAATGCGTTTTTACAGCATTTCAAATATTGCCGCCTTCACAGACGGCAAAACCTGCTTTTATTCAAATCTTGTTCTGGCAAACATTTCATCTACCAGTTTAACTGTTTCATCAGCAACAGCATTACATGAATCAACAATAATTATAATATTTACAGGTTCATTTATGCGCTTTTGTGTCGGCGCAATTGCAAAATATTTTGCCTGTCCATCATTATCCTTTGCAAGTTTTGAACAATCAATTTTATGTTCAATGTGTGTGCCGGAATATTGAACTGGAGTAATTTTTCCATAATATAAATATCCCCTGGCACCTTTTCTTGCATCATCATATTTAGACAAATCTTCAAATGTATATTTTTCAAAATCTTTATTATCAATTTTTACAGTTTCAGAATTAATTACATTCATTGTTTTCAAATATTTCTGTTTAATCTGATCTGAATAATATGATTCAGGATATGCCATGACAAGAAAACTTATGGCAAGTTCTTTGCCTTCTAAAGTAAAATCGTTCGGGCTCAATGCACATATTGCCGGAGAGTCTGAATTAAAAGAACTGTATCTAAGAGGCCAGTTACTTTTACATGGAACAGAAATGCCTAACATTGTACTGTACATATAGCTAAAACCATCTTCGTCCTGAGAAATTCTCCAGGCTTCGTCTTTATTATAAGTTTGTGCAACATCAGATTCTTTTAAATTATTTTTAATCATTGTAAGCAGCTGCTGGTTAGCAACCTGATTTTCCGGAATGTTTCCGCCGTTAGTAATTGAATAATAAGCATTAACCGGAAGTCCGCTAATCATCTGAGCATAAGCATAATTCTGAATGAAAAATGAATTAATTTTATATTCTTTCATTTTCATGTACTTTTCCAGTTTATTTATGCCGTCTAAATTTTTGCCGGCAGAAACCAGATAATTTCCATAAATCCAGTTATGTTCTGCATTGTCCGGAAAAGCCTTCTCTATTTTTGAAAATTCTTTTTCAATTTGAGCAGATGTAATTTCGTCATAATTATAAAGACAACGCATTACAAGCAATTTTGAAAGGTTTTCATCATAATTGAGGTTCCGTTTGCCATTAAGATGCCTGTACAATTTATTGGCAGCTGTCAAAGCTTCTTTTTTTGAATCTTTATGATTAAAATCTGAATAGCAGATTGATTCATAAACATTTTCAAAATCTGCAAATAACTTGCTGAATTTTTCATCTTTTGGCAGATTGTCAAAATTAATTGCCGCAGGCGAAGCTGCAATTTTTGAACAGCACAGAAACAGGACAATGACTAAAACTGAAATTAATTTGATTTTCATTTTTTTTACCTTTTCTTAATCTGGACATATTAAAATCATAGAACAACTGTTTTTTAAGAAATCCAGTTTGATTTACAATTATTTATAAACACTTTTACATATTATGTCAAACATAATTTAATACATTTGTGCTGCTTTTAGAAAAATATTTTTAGCCTGCTTTGAATAAAAAAAGCTGCCTGCCAAATGTTGACCAGGCAATAAAAATTGCAAAAGCTTTAGACACATCCGTAGAATTTCTTGCAACAGGCGAAGATAAAAAAATTAAAATTGATAATTCAAAAACGATTAAATTATTAGAAGAAGCTATTGCTAATTTAAAATAAAAATGGCTAAAACGCAATTTTCGAATGCATTGAATCCTGGTATAACCGCAAGTGCATTCACTCAAGCCTGATCAACAGAACTCTGAAAGCTGTTTTATCATTTATACTTAAATGATAAAGTTTTATTATCTTTTACATATATCAATTCATTATTTTCTATTCTTGGAGAAAACTTACGACCTTGCTGACTGTCAATAGTTTTTTCTTGTTTAGTAAATACATAATAACTTTTTAAATAAAAAACCGTATTTTTGAAAATTTCTAAATCAACAGCATCTTGAAGAGAAAAAGCATCGGAATAGAAAAATATTCCTTTCTCAAAATCAAAACAATAATCAGTATAAAATACTCCATTATCATTTGGTGGATTAAATAAATTTAATTTATTTGATGTTACGTCGTAGCATGCAATATAAATAATTTTACACGGGACAACTGACCAAAACCAATATTTACTATAATCTGAATTCCAACCTAATTCATAAATAGTATCTGCATTTTTATATTTCGATTTTGCTTCATCCCAATTAAATTTAAATATCTGCCGATTATTACTGTCACTTATTATTAAAGTACTTTGATTAATTATATTCGCATTGTATATTTCTTTTTCCGTTGATTCTTCTTTTTTGGAATTACAGCTAATTATTGAAATACAAAATACAGAAATAACAAAAGCTATAAGTTTTTTTGGATTCATTTTTTACCTTCGATTTATCTGTCTGCCAAACCTGCACAACCAGACAGAAAGTTCGGCTGTGCAGAATTGGCAGATAAGTTTTAATGCTTATGCTTTTTTAGCGTAAATCTTTTTAAGGACGAATAAAGTTCCAATCAAAAGACCAAGACCGCAAATCCATGAAATAATTCCTGAAGCAATAATTCCAAGATTCAGCGTAATGCCTGCGATGATGAATGTTACAAACGAAATTACAGCAACAGTAATTGCATACGGAAGCTGCGTGCTTACATGGTTTACGTGGTTACACTGTGCACCGGCAGAAGCCATAATTGTTGTATCAGAAATTGGTGAACAGTGGTCGCCGCAGACAGCACCAGCCATACAGGCAGAAATTGAAACAATGCGGATTGCACCTTCTGGGAAAGCAGCAATACAAATTGGAATCAAAATGCCGAATGTTCCCCATGAAGTTCCAGTTGCAAAAGCAAGGAAACAAGCAATTACAAAAATAATTGCAGGCAGGAACATCTTGAGTCCGGCTGCAGAACCTGCAACAACATTTGCAACATAATCTTTTGCCTGAAGAGAATCTGTCATTCCTTTCAAAGTCCATGCCATGCACAAAATAAGAATAGCCGGAACCATTGCCTTAAAACCTTCTGGAATGCATCCAAATGCTTCGTTAAATTTGAGGTTTTTTCTGCAAATAAAATAAATTATTGAAAGAATAAGAGCACCTGTTGAACCGATGACAAGACCGACAGAAGCATCAGAATTAGAGAATGCAATCATAAAATGATGATATGATTCAGATTCACTGTCAAAAAAACCGCCGGAATAAATCATGCCAATAACACAAAGCACAATCAAAAATACAACAGGAATAATCAAGTCAATGACTTTGCCTTTTGTTTCTTCTTTTTCAAGTACACCAGCTGATTCTTTCATACTGTCAATGCTGTTTTCATATTTTGCCATTGGTCCATATTCAAATTTCATAAAGACAAGTGTAAGCATCATTGCAATTGTCAGAATTGCATAGAAGTTGAAAGGAATTGCCTTGCAGAAAAGTGCAATTCCGTTTTCGCCTTCTGTTACAAAGCCAGAAACAGCAGCTGCCCATGATGAAATTGGTGCAATAATGCAGACAGGTGCTGCAGTTGCATCAATAAGATAGGCAAGCTTTTCTTTTGAAACACCATGTTTGTCTGTAATTGGCTTCATAACCGAACCAACAGTAAGGCAGTTAAAATAGTCATCAATAAAAATCAAAATTCCAAGAAGAATTGTTGCAATCTGTGCACCAGCCTTTGATTTTATGTGTGTTTTTGCCCAGTTTCCAAAAGCAGCAGAACCACCAGCTTTATTCATAAGAGCAATCATAGTTCCAAGAATAACCATGAAAATCAAAATACCGATGTTGTAAGCGTCAGCAATTGAAGCAACCAAACCATCAGAAAACAGATGATTCAAAAAACCAGAAAAACCTGTTGCCCCGGAAGCCGGATCTAATACGAAAAATACAGCTCCAACAACAATGCCGATGAATAAAGATGAATAAACCTCTTTAGTACAAAGCGCAAGTACAATTGCCACAATTGCCGGGATTAAAGCCCAGAATGTTCCAATCATGTTCATTTGTCTAATCTCCTTAGATCAGTGTATTTCTAAAAATATCCTTAATTAAATTTTACGAAGCCTGATAATCGGAATATCATGCATAGCTTTTTCCATCGCTATAATCAGTTTTTTATATGCATCAGCTGTTACGGAATTTTGCGCATTTTCAACATCAAGGTTTTGTGTCAAAAATGCTGAAAAATCAACATTGAATTCACCTGGAACATACAAATCAATTATGCCATCTTCATTTAATACATAGCTGAAAGAATCAGCAAGCTCAGTTAATAATGGAATTACAATAGTTTGCTCGGTTTCATCAATAACAATCCTTTGCTTAATAGTTCGATTATTTGCAGTAATAGAACTTGCTGTATCATCATGTGTAAAAATCCATTTTTCAGAACTTCCAAGAATTTCAAGTTCCCAGTTGCCTATAAAAACATCTTTTGCAGACAAACTGAATAAACAAAACGTAATTATTAATACACCGCAAATAATCTTTTTCATAAACTTCTCCACAAACTTTATGTTATTTATTTTTATTGTTTTTTATGTGCTGGCTTTAAACTATACAAGGAAATAACAGCACAAAATTTATTTTAAGGCACAAAACCATTTTTGCACAGCAAAAAAAATTAAGCAGAAGTGTTTTTTTTGAATTGATAAAATAAGGCTTGTTAAAAAAAGCCCTGCACAGTGTTTGCCGTGCAAGGCTTTGTACAATTATTGAGAAATACAGCGTTTTGCGTTTCTTATGTTCATAAAATTAATTTTTGTAAATCAATTCCAGTGCCTTGCCTTCTTCATATGCACATCTATACAAATCTAAGATATCTTTATCATCTGTTGACTCAATGAAGCTTTTATTTTGATTTAAAATACTCAAGCCTTTTTTTACCTGTCTTTCATTGAAGTAATATTGAGCTAAATATATATATGCAGCTGGTGTTGGGGTATTTTTAATTTCATTTTCAAGAATGGTTTTAATTTGCTTGTTATTTTTTATGTTTCCATCATACAACATGTTTTTTGCATATTCCAAATTGTCATTCTCAAAAACAGCTTCTTCTGTATTTGCATATCTAATTATATAGCCATCAATGAAATAATACGCTAATCCCATAGCATTACTTAAATCTTCTCCTTCATCCAAGATTCTTTGTTCTACAATATCATAATTTGATACTACTAAAATACTGGGAGTGTCTGGCCATTGACCAAAATTGAATATTAAGTCTTTACCATCTTTATAATTCTTTACCACTAAAGAAACCCGTTTCCCTTCCTTCAAGCTTTTATTTATGTAGTAACAGCAATTCCGTAAATCATCTTGTTTAGCTTTATCCAACAAACAGAAAGGAAGACACAATCTTTCATAAAAAGCAGCAACGAAACCAAAATCAGATTTTATTTTTGGTATAAAAGTTAAATCCTTTACGCTGCTTTGAAGCATATAAACTTCAAACTTGTTATCCAAATTTTCTGCATAAATCGAAACAGAAAACACCACAAAGAATATTGCAGCTATAATCTTTTTCATAAACTTCTCCACAAACTTTATGTTATTTATTTTTATTGTTT
>JAKSTS010000030.1 GCA_024402455.1 Treponemataceae bacterium | reverse complement strand
TGCCAAGACTTCGGCTCATCATGCTTGAACCGCCGACACCGAACAGATTTGTTATGGCGTTAAATGCGAGCAGAAGCGGAGCTGCAAGCGAAACTGCTGCACTTTCTGTTTCGCTTCCAAGAAGACCTACAAAGTAAGTATCTGCAATATTATAGATAATCATTACAATGCAGCCTAAAAGGCATGGAATTGCAAGATTTGCAACAGCTTTTGGAATTGCGTAATTTTCAAATAAATCTATCTTTTTGGCATCCATAATAAAGTCTTTAAATTTTTAGAATTGTGATATAGTTCTATAATACTTAAAATGAACATAAAAAGTCAAAAAATTATGTTCCTTATAATATATGCACAAATATTTTAAGATAGATTTTTTGCTCAGTATGATTTGAGTGTTCAAAACTGCAGTTACGAAACCGTATTTTTGGGTCCCGAAACTGCAGTTTGTATGCTTGTTATTTTAATTTTTCTGCAATTTCTTTTCTTGACGAAACTTCAAGTTTTTCAAAAATTGTTGCAAGATGGCGCTTTACTGTTGCAACAGAAATAAAAAGCTCGTCTGCAATTTCTGCATTTGAAAGCCCGCGCATTACAAGCAGTGCAACTTCTTTTTCGCGTCTTGAAAGAAGTTCATCTGCTTTTTTTTCATTCTGTTTAATGTGCTGGGCTTCGGTTTGTGTTTTATCCTGCGTGTGTTGTGTATAAAAAACACTGCGGATAATTTTTGCAAGCACGCCATACAGAAACGGTCTGAATTTCTGCAGCAGAAAATAAAATGGTGCGTCTAAAGTGTCATTTTCTGAAAATTTTTCTGATTCAGGGTTGTTTATAAAAATCAACAGCAGAATTACAGTTACAAAAGCACCACTTAAAAAAAACTTTTCAGCAAAATCACATAAAGCTTTTTTTAGCCTTTCTTTTGCAGTTTTTTTTGTAACTATAAAATCCGGCAGCAGAAGAACAAGAGAAATGCAGAAAACAGTCAGAAGTTCCGTTAAATCAACAATATTGACCATAACTATTCCGCAAGATTTTCAACTTTTGCTTTTATTGCAAGCAGAATTACATTGACAATAATTGCATAAAACACAATTAAAGATGCAACATACATGTTGCTGCCAAGAGCTTCTTTTATTTCAAGGTTGCAAAGACAGCTGTTTATACCGAGCAGTGTTCCTGTAAAACCAATAGAAAGAATCTGCTTTCTTGTAAAATCGAGCACATTTACAAAAAGATTTTTCTGTTCTGTTGAAATCTTTCTGTTAAGAAATACAGTACTGAATGCTTTGACAAAATCTTGTAATGTGCCGCTTATGGCGATATAAAACACCGAACAAAGCAGAAATGCAAAAGAGATAATGTCAAAGAAACCAAACAGACCTGTGTAAAATTGCTGGTTCAGCATATTCTTGCGCATGCATGAAGTGTTTGCGTATGCAAGCAGAAGAATGCCGCCTGTAATTATGAGTACATAAATAACAGTTTTTATTAATGCTGCAATAGAAAAGCTTTTTTTGTCATTTTCGGCTGCTTCATCGTCATCTTCTTTCATAAAATCAATCATGTGCTTTTTTATCTTTGCCTGAACTGGAAGCAGAGTGGCAGAAGCTAAGAAAAAATAAAGAAAAGACAGAATCATTGTGCCAATATTTGGTCCTAGTGTTGTTATTTCATCAATATTAAAATACAAGAAAATAAAACCAAGCATAAGAAAGAAAATAGAAAAATAAAAGAAATATTTCAGAAAAAGACTTACTGAAGAATGTACTTTTTTAAGTTCACCAAGACTCAAAGCTTCATATTTTTTTTTGCCAGAGAAAACCCAAAAAAAGCTTTTAATGTTTCCTGAAATATAAACCATTATCAAACTGAAAGCTGTAATGCCAACTAATAATGTCCATGACCAGAGAACAGCGTCCCATGTTCCGCCAGATGCAACAGACATTAACACGCATAAAACTAATGTAAATATAAATGAACCTAAAAATGTATTTCGCATAATCTGCTCCTAAAAGTGCAAGTATTTACGCATCGCATTAGCGGTGTTCAAAATGCTTGCAGTAAATATTCAAGCCGGCTTACAGACGTATTATCAGCTAAAAAAGTTTACAAAACAAGATGCAAAAGATGTATTTTTAGTATCAATTTTTGAAATTGTGTAGAAGGAATATCCTGTTTTTTTGCTGATTCGAAATGCTGATGCGAATAGCGGCGAGATTTTTGCTTACGCAAAAACTCGTGGAACTTGTACAAGTGATAAAATAAACCAGTTGCGAGTTTGTGTGTTACGAAATTACATCGTGCAATTTCGTAACTTGAAGTTTTGTTTTCACAAAACTTCTCTGTTCGGTGCGCCGTCCATGGCGCACTAGGTGTGCAAAGTACAGCAGATGCGCACATGCAAAGTGGCTGCTATCGGCTTCGCCGATAGCCTTTCGCCGAACCAGACCAAAGTATGTGATTAAACTTTTGCGAAAACCCCGAGTAGGGGTTTGTCCTTTCCCTTATTAGTTCCAACGCTTTCAAGCGTTAAATTTACATCTTGAAGACAAAACATATAAGTTGTTTTATAATTGTTCCAAGTGGGAAGAAATAAAGAAACAGGATAAATCTTCTTTGTTGAAGTTCTTCCTTACTGATGAAGCAGATTCAGACCTATGTTCTAAACTAAAAGATAAGGAGCGGAAAATAAAAATGACAGAACGAGCCAGAAAAGAATACATGGATTACTGCATGATTGTTAATTCCGCCAAAGAAGAAGGTCGCACAGAAAAAGCTCTTGAAGCTGCAAGAAATATGATTTTAGGTAGTAACAACTCTATCGAAAACATTGCACAATGGCTGAATTTGCCTCTCGAAACAGTGCAGCAGCTTGCAGAAGAAATAAAGGCAGAAACGGTTTCGCGTTGAGTTGTGCCACAAGTTTGTGCGGAATGTGGCTTGTTTTAGGATGCTTAGTGTTTGTCACTTTTAGAGATTACTTCTTTTTTGTTTTGCATTTTTAGACTGTACCTGTTTAAGAAAAAACCACCTGTGCAAATTTGTAGACAGATAAAGATAATCTAATCGTTTTCTTTGTGTTGCATCTTGCAAAGTTTTCTATAGGATTGCGTCTCTTTATCGTAATAAGTATAATCAGAGTCAATGGATTCCCAATCTGATACATCATCTGATAATTCATATAAATTTGATATAACTTCATAAAGCATGTCATAATTATCTATTACATTTTGGACAGTTTTTATTTTTGGGAAAAAATAAGTAACATCTTTCATGTTAAAACTATCAAACGTTAAAATATCTTTATGAAAAACACATATCAAAGGTGATTCATTTTGTATTTTCCAAAAATGCATGCTTTTATTGTTCATATCATAGTGTACACATGAAAATCTTAAGGATCTGCCATTTGTAATATATATATCTACAGCAGCCTTTATTTCGTCTGCACCCAGTGGATTCCTTACAACTACATCAACGACATCCTTGCACTTTAAAAGTCTGTTTCTCATGCGCTGTTCTTGTGCTTCTGGAAAATCACCCAAGATAAAATATAAAAAAACAAAGAGTGCAGAACATATTATGCTAAATATTAGAATTGCTTTAACAATTGCTTTTAAAATTTTCATCTAGTTTTCTCCATGTAATGCATTAATCATATCTAAAGAATGTGAACCTGTTAATGCGAAAACCTTTCTGGTACTAAATTTTCTCAATACACTTATTCAACAGTCCGTGTTTTTCGGTTTCGGCTCTTGCAATAAAATGCGAAAGTGTAACACCTTCGCCGCTTTCTGCGTCTTTTACGAGCACTGCATTGAGAATTTCTGGCAGAAATGAAGGAGAAAGCCCCGGAGTGAGTACTTTTTCTGTGCGGAGGATTGCAACATCGTTGATGTTTATTTTTTCGCCTGCTTTCATATTCCGCATAAAATGAATTGAACGGTTTGTTCTTGTATAGTTTGCTTTTTCTGAAGGTGCTAGTTTTTTAATGCCTGTGCCAAGAACAGCCTGTACTTTTTCTCTGCCATAGAATCTTGAAAGTGCTGTGATATTTTCTTCTTTAGTTGAACATTCTGCCTGACGGACTGTGTCGACCATTTTTTTAAAGTCTTCTGGTGGAAGTGCTACAGGGTCGTCAAGTCCGCTGCCTTCTTTGCTTAGACAGATATGTTTTTCAATTACTGCTGCTCCGCATGCTGTTGCAAGCACCGGCACGAGAATAGGGTCAAGACTGTGGTCGCTTACGCCAATGTCTACGCCAAATATTTTGCTTAATGGTTCAAGTACATTAAGATTGTAGTCTGTTTCTGGGGCAGGGTAGCTTGTAACGCAATGAAGCAGCGCAATGTCATTCAGTTTGCCGTCTGGTCTGTTTTCTTCTATTATTTGAAGTGCCCTTTCGATGTCTTTAAGCATTGAAACACCGCTTGAAAGAATAAGCGGAATATTTGCTGAACGTGCTGCTGCTCTTGCAAGCAGTGGTTCGTGGTTTAATTCTGGAGATGCAATTTTGATTGCAAATGGTTCAAGTGCAATAAGTTCGTCAAGGCTCTGTAGCCCGAAAGGTGAGGCGCAGAAACCTACGCCGCATGTCTTGCAGTAATCTTTGCATCTAAAGAAAAAGTTTTTTGCAACTTCAAGTTCCTTGAACCTGTCATAAAGACGTATGTTGCCGCCTGGCAATGCAACAAAACCTGTATCCGGGTGCAGAATTTCATCTGCATAAACTATTTGAAATTTAACGCAGTCTGCACCTGCGGCAGCTGCTGCTTCTATGAGTTTTTGTGCTTCTTCAAATGAACCGCCGTGTGCAGTTCCAATTTCTGCAATAATGAAGGGATGACCTTTTTGAAAAACATTCATGTATTTTTTATCGGTTTTATTGCGCGCAAAGTTTGCCATTTTATGCGTTTTTCCGCATATTGACGCTATTTTCTCTATATGATAAACTCTTGTAATAAGGCTTACAATTGCCTTGCATAGTGAATTTTATATTGTAATTTATTATAAGGAGACGTCATGTCAGGACATAGTAAATGGGCGACAATTAAACACGCCAAGGGTGCTGCTGATGCTAAACGCGGTCAGTTGTTCACAAAATTCATCAAGGAAATTTCAATTGCTGCAAGAATGGGTGGTGGAGATCCTAACTCTAACCCACGTTTGAGAACAGCTATCCTTAAAGCACGTGCATCAAACATGCCAAAAGACAATATTGAACGTGCAATCAAAAAAGGTACTGGTGAACTTGGTGCTGCAACATTCGAAGAATTGGTATACGAAGGATTTGGCCCGGGTGGAGTTGCTATTCTTGTTGAAGTCTTGACTGACAACAAAAACCGTGCTGCTGCAAACGTACGCAACATTTTCAACAAAACAGGCGGAAACCTCGGTACAACAGGTTCTGTTTCTCGTATGTTCGAGCGCAAAGGTGTAATCGAATTTGATGCAGAAAAAGTTTCAGAAGAAGAAGTAATGGACGTTGCTCTTGAAGCTGGTGCTGAAGATATCGTAACAGAAGATGGAATCATCACAGTTACAACTGCTCCAAATGATTTTACTGCTGTAATGGAAGCTTTTGAAGCAAAACAGAAACCTGTAACTGATGACAAAAAGAAAGATGAAGAAGAGGAAGATCCTTGGAAGCCTCTTTCTGCAGAAGTAGCCATGGTTCCTTCTTCTTATCAGGCTCTTGATGCTGAAACAGCACGCAAATGTGACAAGCTCACAGACAAACTTGAAGAAGATGATGACGTTCAGAACGTTTACACAAACATTGAATATCCAGACGGATATGAAGCTGAGTAATTTTTGAAAAAGACAGACGACAACACTTTTGTGTTGCCCGATGCTTCTTCGAGACTGCCCGGAGCTGGTTGCACAGATGCAGCGAGTTCGGGCAGTTTGTCTTTTAAAGACAGAAGCTGTAACACAAACATAAATATATCCGGCAATTCAAAAAACACATCTATCGCAAAACGCCGCATTCTTGGCATTGACCCTGGTCTTGCTTCTACCGGGTGGGGCATAATTGATGTGTGTGGTTCTCATCTTGTACATATTGCTCATGGTGTTATCGAAACATCAAGCCAGACACCTCATCAGATTCGCCTGCTTGATATCTATAACCATATTCTTGCCGTTTTAAGGGAATATGCACCGTCAGAAGCGAGCATGGAAGCTCTTTATTTTGCAAAAAACGTTACGTCTGGTCTTGTTGTTGCAGAAGCCCGTGGAGTTGTAACTCTCTGTCTTGCACAGAATGCAGTTCCTTTGGCGGAATATTCTCCTCTTTCCATAAAACAGAGCGTAGTCGGTTCTGCAAAGGCAGAAAAAAAGCATGTCCAGCAGTATGTAAAGCTTCTGCTTGGTTTGCAGCAGGTGCCAAAACCAGACCATGCAGCAGATGCGCTTGCTGCAGCAATTACGCACATAATGAGTGCTCCTGCCGGAATGATGCCGTTATAGACTTACAGATAAGATATTTTTTAAGAAATAAAAAAGGTCAGATTTTTCAATCTGACCTTTTTTGCGTCTGACACGATTCGAACGTGCGACCTGCGGATTCGAAGTCCGACGCTCTATCCAGCTGAGCTACAAACGCAGAATTTATAAAGGCACTGAAGTCTTTCAGTGCCTTTAAGGGTGCCTGATGGGATTTGAACCCACGACAACCAGATCCACAATCTGGCGCTCTACCCCTGAACTACAGGCACCATGCTTTTAGCAATGGAAATACAATATAATAAAAAATTACTTGTGTCAAGGGGCGGTGCAGCATTATGTTGTTGCAAGCTTGTAATATTCACCTTTCATTGCCATTAATTCTGCATGGTTGCCGCGTTCTTTAATTTCACCGTTGTTGACATAAAAAATAATGTCGCTTTCTCTGATTGTTGAAAGGCGGTGTGCAATTATAAACGAGGTTCTGTGTTTTAAAAGCTCCATAAGACCTTTTTGCAGAAGGTGTTCTGTTTCTGAGTCAACAGAAGATGTTGCTTCGTCAAGAATTAAAATGCGCGGGTCAGAAAGCAGAACACGTGCAAAGCTTATGAGCTGTTTCTGTCCTGTTGACAGTCCTCCGCCGTTTTCGTGCAGTTCTGTATTGTAGCCGTCTTTGAATGCCATGATAAAATCGTGTGCCTGTACGGTTTTTGCAGCATTGATGACTTCTTCGTCTGTTGCATCAAGTCTGCCGTAGCGTATATTTTCCATTATTGTGCCGGAAAAAAGGAAACTGTCCTGAAGCATTACACCGACCTGCTTGCGGATTGATTTTATCTTCAGGTTTTGTGTATCAAGCCCGTCAATAAGAATTTCTCCGTTGTCCGGGTTATAGAATCTTGAAAGCAGGTTTACTATAGTTGTTTTGCCTGCACCTGTCGGACCGACAATTGCAACCTGTGTGCCGGGTTTTATTTCAAAGTTGATGTCTTTTAGAATCGGGTTGCCCGGTTCATAAGAGAAATTTACGTTCTTAAAAGACACATGGCCCCGGATTGGCGGCAGTTCTACAGCGTTCGGCTTGTCTGTAATGTCTTCTTTTTCATCAAGCAGCTCAAATATGCGTTCCATATATGTGCCGGTTGTTACCATTGAATTGTAAAAGTTGCCGAGGTTTTGAATCGGATTCCAGAAACGCCAGATGTAGCCAGAAAAAGCAACAAGTGTTCCGATTGAAACTGTTGTGCCAAGCCATCGGATGCCTGCCATGTAAACAAGTGCACTGCCTATCGTTGAAAGGTTGTCAATTACCGGCCAGATTATATTATTGATGTTTACGGCTTTCATCCATGTTTTTTTCCATTCATTGCACAGACCTTTAAAAATGTTCATGTTTATGCTTTCTCTTGAAAAGCTCTGTGTAATTTTCATTCCGTTAAGGCTTTCGCTTAAATATGCATTCAAGTTTGACTGCTTGTAACTGACAATCTGCCATGCTTTGTGCTGTACTTTTTTGAGCGAAAGCAGTGTAATGAGAAAGACCGGAAGTGCTGCCATACAGATGAATGTCAGCCGTGTATCAATTGCAAACATAAAGCACAGAATGACTATAATGTTGAAAAGATCGCTTATAAGCTGAATGATTCCGTTTGAAAGCAAATCTGAAAGCGAGTTTACGTAATTTACTACACGAATCTGAATCTTTCCGTGCGGGCGCGAATCAAAATATGTAAACGGCAATGCCTGCAGTTTTGCAAAAACATCGCGTCTAATTTCTACAATAATTTTCTGTGCAACTCTTGTCATTAATTTGAGCTTTGTAACAAGAAAGAACCATACAAGAAGTGAACCGGCAAGCAGTAATCCTGCAAGCGTAAAAAGCATTCGTATGTTTTTCTGTGGAATTGCAGTATCAATTGCAAGTTTAATTAACAGCGGGCTTGTAAGCGATATTGCTGAAGCTGCAAGCATTGCAAGACATGAAAGGAGCATCTGCTTTTTGTATGGTTTTATCCAGTGAAAAAGCCTTGCTACTACATGTACATTGAGTTTTCTGTCTTGAATTTCGTCTTCGTTAAATCTATTTCGTGCCATAATGTTTTTCCTTTAAAGCCCATTTTGATTCGTATAGACTTGTCTGTAATACCCGCCTTGTGCCATAAGCTCTTCGTGTGTTCCCTGCTGTGTTATTCTGCCGTTTTCTATAACAAGAATGAGGTCTGCGCCTTCAAAAGACGAAATGCGGTGGCTTATGATAAAGCTTGTATGTCCTTTTGACTGTTCCTTTATTGATTTTCTAATCCGTTCAGATGTTTCCGTATCAACGGCAGATGTCGTATCATCAAGAATCATTATTTTCGGGTCTGCAAGAAACAGGCGTGCAAGAGCAATCCTCTGTTTTTGTCCGCCTGAAAGACCGACGCCTCGTTCACCTACAACTGTATCATAGCCTTCTGTTAAATCTGCAATAAAGTCTTTTACACGTGCAAGCGTTGCGGCGTGTTCAACTTTTTCAAATTCTGCATCAGGGTTTGCAAAGCGTATGTTTTCAATTACAGAGTCTGAAAACAAAAAGACATCCTGCATTGTAATGCCGACGTTTTTTCTAAGATACTGAATGTCATAGTCGCGGACGTCTATGCCGTCGACAAGCACGGCACCGTCCGTAACGTCATAATAGCGGCAGAGAAGCTTTGCAATTGTTGATTTGCCTGAACCTGTCGGACCTAATATTCCGACTGTCATGCCTGGTTCAATGCAGAAAGAAACGTTGTCGAGCACTTTTGTTTCGTTATATGCAAAGCTGACATTCTTGAATTCAACCCGTCCGATAAAGGTTCTTGAGTTTTCGCCGTCAACTGGCTTTTCTGTAATGGCATTCGGTCTGTTGAACATTTTGGTTTCTGTACTGTGCAGTTCATAAAGGCGCTGACCGCATGCAGAAAAGCGCTGCACGTTATCAACCAAGATGCCAAACATGTTTATTGGCTGCGTAAATGCCCACATCAAACCGTTAAAAGTAACAATCTGTCCTAATGTCATTTCGCCGTTCATTACAAGATAACCGCCGAACATAATCAAAATAACCGGAAGAATTCCACAGATTGCTTCAATTGCCGGTGTAAATTTTATGCGTATGTCTGCATTTTCAATGTTTCTGTCTTTATATGCAGTGTTTTCAATGTCGAATTTGTCTTTTTCATATTCTTCCCTTACAAAAGCTTTTACAACTCTGTTTCCTGCAATGTTTTCGCCTGCACGTGTGTTTAAAACGGCAAACTGGTCTCTTACTTTCAGATGAGAAGGTCGAATCTGTGTTTTAAATTTCCAGATGAGTACACTGACAACAGGTGTTACGGTCATAAATGCAAGCGTAAGTTTTACGTTTATCTGCATTGAAACAACGATTGAAAAAATATATATGAGGCTGTTTTCGATAATCTGATAAAATGACCATGCAACAAAGTGCCGTACCATATCAAGGTCACTTGTCAGAAGCGTCATTACGTTTCCAGTCGGAGATTTGTCAAACCATGAAAAATCAAGTGTCTGAATGTGTGCGTAAAGATCCTGCCGCATGGAACGCATGACATTCTGTGAACAGTGCTCAAATATAAGCTGATATAAATAGCGCAGTACAGATTTTACAAATGTACAGCTTATCATAATAAGCACGAATTTCGGCAGCAGGTTATGTTCTCCGCCTGTAATTACACGGTCAACGATTCTTCCGCTGACTGACGGGTTGACCATGTTGAGAGCTGCAACCACAATTGTAAGAAGCACACCTAGCGCCATCCAGTAACGGTATTGGCGCACATAAGACCAGATCCATTTGAACATAAGCATCTACCAGAAATCAGTGTGAACATCTCTAAAAAAAATATTTTAGGGGTGCTGCGAGTTTTAAGTAGTTAAATTCCAACTCGTTAAAACATCGCGTTTTCAAAGCTGCCTTTCAAAATTGTAGTTCTAAAGGCATGTGTATGATTTTTTGCTTTTAAGCCGAAATGCCGGAAACAATGTCATGCTGAATTTTCAGATTGTTATTTAAATTCTTATAATACAGCAATTTATATTTTTCTGTCATTACGTCTATGCATGCCAAATTAAAGATGAAATTTCAACATCATTTTAATTTAGTTTATGCCATTAAATTACCATAAAGTTGTAATAATACAATCGTTGAATTTCCCTACATGATTTAAAAATTATCTTCTGCGTTTGATGGACGCTGCTTTTTTTTATAGATATTAGGTGTTTTTTTTATGCATAATTAATGCGCTTTTACTTGTTGAGTTAGGCGAGATAGTTTATACTGAAATGCATGAAATGGTTGATTGTTGCTCCAGAAGCAGACAGTGCTGCAATTGATGCAGTGCAGTGCTTTTTGTGCCAGAATATGCTGAAAGCTGCTATATTTGCTGTTGATGAACAGAAGCTTGATGTTGATCTTCTTGTAAAAGCTGACGCAAAATTTAAAAAAATAAAGAAAAGCTTTTTAGAAGCTACTCACTGCATTTTTTTAGATGCGCAGAAATATGTTTCAAATACTTCCGTGCAGTATCTGTGTGCTTTTCTTGCCGGCCGCAATATTCCTGTTTTTGTAACCGGTTATTCAAGTTCAAAGAATGTACCTGCAGTATTTGCCGGTTTCAAGACTTTTGCTACAGAAAAAGAACTGCTTAAAAAACTTGCAGAATGTTTTGTTGAATATATTGAAGAAGAAACAAAATCAAATGCAAGAAAAGACCTTTATGAAAAAGGTCTGCCATATACACCTGACTGTTTTTCTTTTCAGATTGCAAAAGGCGATGAAGATGTCTGCAATCTGTTTCTGCAGGCTGGAATGGATGTAAATGATGTTGATTCTGCAGGAACACCTATGCTGTGCAATGCAGTAAGGGCAGACCAGAAAGAAATTGTACAGCTGCTTTTGGACAAAGGTGCTGATGTAAACATAATTTCAAAAGACCGCGGATATTCTCCTTTAATGGACGCAATCTGGCGTGAAAATGTGGAACTTGCAGATCTGTTCATAAAAAATGGTGCAAACCTTAATTTAATAAGCAATGATGGTCAAACTCCATTGATTCTGGCTGTCGGCAACGGTAATGTCAGGTTGTGTGAACTGCTGGCACAGCATGATGCTGATGGAAAAATAAAAGACCATATGAACATGACTGCATATGGTTATGCAAAACTCTTTAAGAAAACTGCAATTCAAGAAATTCTGGAAAAATATGAAAAAGCAAACTGAGAAAAAATGCTGTGCTGTTTTTACCGGAGGTGGCACTGGCGGACATATATATCCGGGGCTTGCAGTTGTTGATGAACTGAAAGCAAAAAAAGACTGCACTGTTTATTGGCTTGGTTCTTCGAGAGGCATGGACAAGGCACTTGTTGAAAAAAGCGGTTCGTGCGACAAATTTATTGGCATTCCTTCTGGAAAACTGCGGCGTTATTTTTCGCTTCGCACTGTTACTGATATTTTCCGCATTATTGCCGGATGCATAAAAGCTTTTTTTGTGCTTTTAAAAATAAAGCCAGATTTTGTGTTTTCAAAAGGCGGGTTTGTCAGTGTGCCGCCTTGTTTTGCTGCAAAACTTCTGCACATTCCTGTTTATACACATGAATGCGATTTTTCTCCTGGACTTGCTACAAGGCTGAACACAAAATGTGCACGCCGCATTTTTGTTTCTTATGCAGATACAATAAACTTTTTTCCAAAATCAAAGCAGGCTGCAATTACTGTAACAGGCAACCCTGTGCGTCCTGTTTTTTATGAAGCAGATGCTTCTGCCGGTGCAAAGTTCTTAGGTTTTGAAACTGAAAAGCCACAAAAGCCGGTGCTTCTGGTTCTTGGCGGTTCAGGCGGTGCAAAACAGATAAATGAACTTGTCTGGCAGAATATTTCTTTTTTGTGTGAACATTTTGTTGTAGTTCATCAGATTGGTGCATCTCAAAAGACAGAAGCTTTTTCGCAGGAAGTTCAGTCTTTGATTGACAGAAAACTTTATCTGCCGTTTCAGTTTATTTATCAGGAAATGCCTCATGTGCTTGCTTTTGCCGATTTTGTTTTTTCGCGTTCCGGGGCAAACACTTTATGGGAAGCTGCAGTGCTCAAAAAACCGCTGCTGCTTTTGCCTCTTGAAGGTGCTGGAACACGCGGTGACCAGGTTGAGAATGCTGATTATTTTGTAAAGCAGAATGCAGCATGCCGTCTTGTGCTAAAAGATGCTGATGCAGCAGAAGCATTGAAGAAATCAATTCTGCCTTTCGAAGATAAATCTTTTAGAGAAAATCTTAGTGCAAATGTTGCTGCACTTTTGCCAAAAGAACGTACTGCAGCAACCATTGCAGGACTTTTATCATCTGAAAACTGGGGCAATGCATGAATATGGCTGTAATAGACATAATTTTCTGGATTATCATTTTGATTTTATCAATTCATGGTGCTTTTAGGGGCTTTTTGGATGAGTTTTTCTCAAAAATTGCCATAATTGCAGGAATCTTTATTGGTCTTGTGTTCAATAAATTTCTTGTGCCTTATCTGCCAAAACTTGGCAATCTGATTTTTCTTACAAGAATTCTTGCATTTTTGATTCTCTTTATTGTTGTTTACATTTCAATAAGACTTGTACAGAAAATAGTTGGAATTGCATTTCAAGGCGATATAATGAAAGGACTTGATAAATCCCTCGGTTTTTTTCTTGGAATCGGTGAAGGTTTTCTTGTTGTCGGTCTTATTCTGTTTCTGCTTCATTCACAGAGGTTCTTTGAAATTCAGCCGGTTCTTTCAGACAGTTTTTTTGACAAGCTGATTTCGCCGCTTTTTATGACTATACCTGATAATTTTCAGATTCAAGGAAGAGCTTAATGTTTGATAATGTTTTAAATCAGAATGTAACGAATCTTCTTATTGACGAAATCCAGAAAGATGCATTGCCGCAGGCTTTGCTTTTTTCAGGTCCGGCAGGTTCTGGAAAACTTACATGTGCAATTGAACTTGCACGTGTAATTTCCTGTTCCGGCAACGGTCTTGGTGTAAAAGGCGGCTGGACATGTGGATGCATTTCGTGTTTAAAACATAAAGCACTAAATCATTCAAGTTTGATGATTGTCGGTTCTCGTGAATGTACGCTTGAAATTGCTGCTGCACAAAGAACATTTATTCATGCCGTTCAGGCTGCTTCTCCATATATTCAGGCTGCACGCTACCTTTTTGTCCGTGCCGTTCGCAAACTTACGTTGCGTTTTAACCCGATTTTGTGGGAAGGTGACGAAAAGCTTTCAAAAATGGCACCGATTGTTCAGAATATTGATGAACTGCTTGAAGAGATTGATCCTTTGCGGACGCTTCTGCCATTTGAAGAAGTTCAGCAAATTGCAGGCTGCATTGTTTCTGCATGTCAGAAGCTTGAAAATCTGTTTTTGTACGATTCAATTCCAGTAAATCAGATTCGGCGCGCGGCTGCCTGGACACACCTTACAACATCTGATGACAGCAAAAAAGTGCTGATTATTGAAAATGCCGACCGCATGCAGGATTCTGTGCGCACTGCACTTTTAAAGATTCTTGAAGAACCGCCGCAGAATGTAATATTCATTCTGACAACAAGCAGAAGGGCTGCTGTAATGCCGACAATTCTTTCTCGTGTAAGAACTTATGCATTTGTTGACCGAACACCAGAACAGCAGCGTGAAGTAATTTCCCGTGTTTTTCATGAAGAAACCACTTATGATTCAGTTTCTGCATATCTTGAATCTTTTCTGCCTGTCAACCGTGAAAAACTTTCAATGCTTGCATGTTCATTCCTTTTGACAGTGCAGAATCTGCCGCCTCTTGTGCGCCGCATTATCATGCAGCGTTTTAACCCGAAAGACCAGATTCCAGTTGAAATGATTATAAACGAAGCACATAATTTTGAACCGCGCATTTTGTTTAATCTTTTCTTAAAGGAAATACTTGATATCCTGCGCATTGCAATTCTTGAAAAAGGCATTTCGTCGCAGGAGCAGAAATCGGCTTTTGCATGGATTAGCGTTGTACGTTCTACAAGTGAAAATGTTTCGATGTATAATCAAAGTACTGCAAGTGCATTGGAAAGCCTTGCTGCTGAGCTTGCAAAAGCCAGTTCTTAAAAGAGAACGAAATGCGGCGTTATGTAAAACGTTTGGTGCAGAAAGTTGCCAAGCTTTCAAAAGAACAGGTAGAATCTCTTTTAGATCTGGTGCTTGAAGAAAACGAAACCCTTGATGCGGTTATGGAATCTTTGAACACAGGTCTTTTAATCTGCGATAAAAATGGAAATCTGCTGCTGACAAATAAAACAGCAGAACGTCTGCTGCCTTTTAATGCAACACGTGTAAGCATTGCAGAACAGCGTGCACAGGCAACGCCTGTGTGGAACATTATTGCAGATGCAGACATAAGTGCATTCCTTCATTCAGTTTATGAAAAGCCAAGAAACCACACAAGCGAAGAATTTACGCTTGATACGCCTGGAGGAAGTGTAAGAATCATTGTTGTTACAGCTCTGCCTCTTGTGCAGAAAAAGCGCATAACAGGCACTCTTATTCAGATTGAAGATGTAACGGATGCAAGAAACCAGCAGACACTTTTGAGGCGCATGGAAAGTCTTGCAAGTTTAACAAACCTTGCTGCAAGTGTTGCGCACGAAATAAAAAATCCGCTTGGTGCAATAAGCATTCATATTCAGCTTATTCAAAAAGCATTGAAAAAGGCGCGCAATGGCGACGGCATGCTGCCTGAACCGAAATTTGTTGAAAATTATCTTGATGTTGTAAACGAAGAAATAGACAGGCTTAATAAAATTATTGTAGATTTTCTTTTTGCCGTGCGCCCGATTAAGGCACAGCTTGAGCCTGTAAACCCGAATGAAATCATAAAATCACTTATGGATTTTATGAAGCCTGAGTTTGAAAAAGCATCTGTTGAGCTGAAACTTGAAATGCTTGATAAACCGCCTAACCTTATGCTTGATGTTGCACTTTTCAAGCAGGTTATTATTAATCTTGCGCAAAATGCTGTTGCAGCAATGAAAGACGGTGGTATTTTGGGCATTTATACTCAGATAAAAAACGAGCAGTTCATTATTTCTGTTGCAGATACAGGCGAAGGCATGGATGAGCAGACATGCAGCCGTGTTTTTGAACCTTATTTTACAACGAAGGCCAATGGTACAGGTCTTGGACTGACGATGGTTTATAAAATCATAAAAGAATCTGCCGGAGAAATTGAAGTCCGCTCTTTTCCGGGCGAAGGCACAATTTTTACGATTTCGCTTCCAATTCCTCAAAAGGAGCGCCATTCACTTGAATTTGGTGGAGAAGTACAGTCATGAAATTTAATATTTTGATTATTGATGATGAAAAAAATATCCGCGAAGGGCTCGCTGCTGCTTTAGAAATGGACGGCTACAATGTTGTGCTTGCAAAAGACGGGCAGGAAGGTCTTGGGCTTGTTGGTCGCGGCGACATTGACCTTGTTATTACAGATCTGCGTATGCCTGGAATTTCTGGAGAAGAAGTACTTGCAAAAGTAACTTCAGAAAGTCCGGGGCTGCCTGTAATTGTTCTGACTGGACATGGAACGATTGACAGTGCTGTTGATGCCATGCGCGCCGGTGCATATGATTTTTTGACAAAGCCTCTTAATCTTGACCGTCTTTCTTTGATTGTCAAACGTGCGCTTCAAAACAGAGAACTTGCGCTGCAGCACCGCCAGTTAAAAGAAGAACTTGATACAAACAAAACATTTGAATCTATAATCGGCAAAAGCGCAGAAATGCAGAAAATCTTTGAAATGGTGCGCCGTGTTGCATCGTCTAAAGCTTCTGTGCTTATTACAGGCGAAAGTGGTGTAGGTAAAGAATTGATTGCAAATGCGGTGCATAATCTTTCGCCGCGCAATGACAACCCGCTTATAAAGGTGCATTGTGCAGCACTTTCAGAAAGCCTGCTTGAAAGTGAATTGTTTGGACATGAAAAAGGCGCTTTTACGGGTGCCGTTGCAAGAAAACGCGGCCGTTTTGAGCTTGCGCACGGCGGTTCTATTTTTCTTGATGAAATTGGTGAAATTGACCAGAATGTTCAGATAAAAATTTTGCGCGTTCTTCAGGATAAAAGATTTGAACGTGTCGGCGGCGAAGAAACTGTTGAAACAGATGTAAGGGTTATTGCTGCAACAAACCGTGACCTCGAAAAAGAAATTGCAGAAGGCCGTTTTAGGGAAGATTTGTATTACCGCCTGAATGTTGTGCATATTCATGTGCCGCCGTTAAGAGACAGAAAAGACGATATTCCTCTTATGGTAAGCTCTTTTTTGTAAGTATTTGCAAAAGAAAACTGCAAAAACATAACGTCAATTGATTCTCATGCAAGAGCCGCACTTTATAAATATGACTGGCCTGGAAACATAAGACAGTTGAGAAACTGCATGGAAAGCGCTGTCGTTATGTGTGGCGGCGATACATTGACGCTTGATGATTTTCCGCCGACAATTTCGCAGCATAATTCTCAGGATGTTGTGCAGATTCCTGTAGGACTTACACTTGATGCAGCAGAAAAAATGTATATACAGGAAACTTTGGCCGTAAACCGCGGCAATAAGTCGAAGACTGCCGATGTTCTTGGCATTGGGCGCAAAACATTGCACAGAAAATTGCAGGATGATGAAGCCGATTCTGATGATTCAGATAATGAATGATTTTTGCGGCTTAAACTGAAATTTTTATTGAATTTTTGCTGTTCGAAAAGTGCTGTGCCTGTGCGTTATCTGGCAGAACACTGCCAGACAGGATTTATTCGTGCGGAGGATTTAATACCACGACGCTTGCGTCGTAACAAGTGGTATTAAACCCGACTGCAACCACTTATTAAGAACAACATACCTCGCTGCTTGCGGCTAGGTTGTTGATTTATTCGTCGATAACGCCGTTTATGTACCAGCATTGAATGCGCTGGAATGATTCATTTATTGTTGATGTAATCTGGGTTGCCATAAAAAAGCTGTAGCGGTTTTCTGCGTGCCGGTCGGGGTGGTGCTGTTTCATTAAATTTCTCTGGGCACTTTTGCAGACAGCAAGCGATGCTCCTGGAGCCAGACCAAGCCGTCTGAAATCTTTATATAATTCGTGTGGAACTGCTGCACATCTGCTTTGGGTGTTTGAATTAGCAGATGTTCTTGAACGGAAACTTGAGCCAATCATTTTAATAAAAATCCTATGCAAGCATTGAAACTTGCGCTATACTTTCTTTTGTTGCTTTGAGCTTACAGCTCATGTCCACCCACTTTTAAATTATCGGCAGGAAATGCGAAAAATGAAAATCAAACGATCAAAATTCGGTGTTCTTTCAACTGGAGAAAAAGTACATCTGTATACAATCAAAAATGCAGACATGTCTTTTTCTGTTACAGATTTTGGCTGCACAATAACAAGCATTGTTGTGCCGTCTAAAAATGGTGTCAAAGAAGACATCGTTTTAGGCTATTCAGATTTGACCGGCTATATCAACAGTCATAACGGTCCGTTCTTTGGTGCATTTATCGGGCGTTTTGCAAACAGAATAGGCAATGCCTCGTTTACACTGAACGATAAAAAGTACACGCTTGATGCAAATGACGGAAAAAACATGCTTCATGGCGGCTTTAGAGGCTATGATAAAATGCTTTTTGATGCAGAAGAAATTAAAACCGAAGACGGTGCCGGTGTTCGTTTTACACGTACAAGCCGAAACGGCGAACAGGGGTTCCCTGGAAATCTGCTGATTGAAGTTACTTATATCTTGAATAAGAAACATGCAATTACAATGGAATATAAAGCTTGGACAGACAGAGATACACCTGTTAACTTTACAAACCATACATATTTCAACCTTACAGGCAATACACACAATAAAGTTTTTGACCATGAACTTATGCTTAATGCAGATTCATATCTTGCAGTTTCGTCAGATTTGATTCCGACAGGCGAGCTTGTGTCTGTAGACAAAGACAAGGCTTTTGACTTTAGAAAAGCAAAACCAATTGGCAAAGATTTTGACAAAGTGAAAGGCGGCTATGACCACAATTTTGTAATTAACCGGATTTCTGATGATGTTTTGACTGTATGTGCTGCTGTTTATGAACCGACAAGCGGACGGTCAATGCTTGTTTCAACAAACCAGCCTGGCGTTCAGTTTTATGCAGGCGGCTCACTTGGCGGCAGTGCAGGAAAATATGGTCAGATTCATTCACCAAATGAAGGTTTCTGTCTTGAAACACAGCAGTTCCCTGATGCACCAAATCACGAAAACTTCCCGTCATGCATTCTGCATCCTGGCGAAGAATTTGATGCAAAAACAGTATTCAGCTTCAGCTGGCTGTAATTTACATTTTTAGTATTCTGTGCATAAAAACCTCTGAAACAGCAGATTTCAGAGGTTTTTTATTCAAATTCTTTTAGAACTTCATTTACATAATCTTTTATGCTTTGTGATATTGCGGTTTTTAATTGCTTTTGTCTGGATTTGTCTGTTTTAAAACTTGATGCAACAGGCATAAAAAGCTCTGAAACATCAACATCTAATGCGTCTGTAATCTGCGAAAGTGTTTTTTCGCTTATCCAGCAGCGGTTTAATTCAATATTTTTTATGGTTTCTTCCGAAACATCAGCTTTTTCTGCAAGTTGAAATTGAGTTAATTTTTTTGATTTTCTTATTGTCTTTATGTTTTCACCTAATCTCTTTTGGATATCGCTTGCGTTCATAAAATTATTTTTAAAGAATTCTTTGCTTTGTAACATGAAGTAATAAGACATAAATAGGATAATAGTGTTGCAATAATATTCTTTTAGGTGTAGCTTTAATACATAAAACCTGATTTTAGGTAGCTATATTCACCTTTAAGAGCTTGAAATGAATTACAAGAAACTTACTGAAGAAGATTTAAAGAGCAATGTTGTTCAGGATTTTTTTAAGAATTATCGTTACAGACAGCTTGGCAGAATAGATTTTGTAATTGCAAAACAGAATACAGAAAATAAAGACAGACAGCGTTTTCTTTTTGATGACGACGACGACATAAAATCAATTCTTTGGGCTGAAGCAAAACAGGGAAGTTCACATGATATTTTTGAATCTTTTGTTCAGTTGATTTTGACAATCGGAAAAGAAAAGACGTTTGAAAAATATCTTCCGCCAAAATATATCGGTGCTTTTGATGCAGAAAAATTTGCATTTATTGAATACAGCCAGATACAGGAAATATTTTATCAGAATGATTTTAACTGGAATGTAACGCCTTCAAATCACGAAGCAAAAGAATTTAAGCAGTTGTATGAACTAAGCAAAAACAGCCTTGAAGAAAATTCAATTATATTTAAATACGAAACACAGGAAAAAGAATTCAAAGAATTTATAAAACTTAATTTTAAAACAATAAAAGACATAACTGAAAAAATTTCTGTTACAAAAAATAATTTTACTTTTGTTTTTCAACGGTGGAGCGAAATTGTAAAACCAACGATTACAGTTGACTGGCAGAAAGCAAATAAAATTGGAATTATTTCGGCTGATTTTTTCTTAGCAGATTTGCTTTCTGAAAATAATGAATCTATAAAAGATAATCTTTATGTTGTACTAAAAAAGACAAAATATGAACTTGCCAAAAAAGTTGATGATTTGGGTTTTGAAAGTTCAATGTCTGTTGGCTTTAATGATAATCAGAAATCATATAAAAGATTTTGGGCAATTTATGCACGTCCGCCAAAAGAAGAATACTGGAATTATATAATTGGCAGACGAGATTTGCTTGTTCCGCAGGATATACGTGAACGTAAGGGTTCGTTCTTTACACCGCAAATTTGGGTTCAAAAGTCGCAGGAATATCTGGCAGATGTTTTGGGAGAGAGCTGGCAGGATGAATATTTTATCTGGGACTGCTGTGCCGGAACAGGAAATCTTTTGAACGGGCTTGCAAATTATGATAATGTCTGGGCTTCAACAATTGATAAAGCAGATGTTGATGTAATGGTTGACAGAGTAAACAACGGTTGGGGAATGCCCGAAGACCACATTTTTCAGTTCGATTTTCTCAACGATGATTTTTCAAAATGTCCAGAAGATTTGCAAGAGATTTTGAACGATGATGAAAAAAGAAAAAAGTTGGTGATTTATATAAATCCTCCATATGCGGAACACGGAAATGCAAAACAAATCTCTGGAACAGGTAAAAATAGGGAAAAAGTCGCAACAGAAAATAAAGTTTATTCAACTTATCAAAAAGATGTTGGTACAGCTGTTAGAGAACTATTTGTTCAATTTTTATTCGCGCCGACGGGTTCAATACCCCGACGCTCTGCGTCGTATGAAGGG
>JAKSTS010000003.1 GCA_024402455.1 Treponemataceae bacterium | reverse complement strand
AAAGTTAAATTTCTTTTTTTAATCGAGCTTGACTCGATTAAAAAATATTCCTCATTTCTTGTAGACATACAATACAAAGTGGAATATACATAAAAAGAAGGTTTAATCGCTGCCAGAGACCTTCATTTGCTATGACTGTTGAAGAAAAGGTTTCCTTATCTGACATTATAAACAAAACAAAAAAGATTAATGACAGAATAAAACATATAATACTTATGGTACCAAATAAATTCTCGCTGGATTTAAAATAAAGTATCGAAACAAGCAGCGGAACAAAAAGAAAAAGACAGAATCCAATTGTTGATCCTATGCCATGGATTTTTGATGCAACTGTCGTTATATTTTTAGTTTCATTTACGCTGAAGAAACTGGTAAAAATGCATGCTCCTATTGCAAAAACAGAAATAATGATTAGCAATAAAACTGTTAATTTTGGAGAGGTTGATTTGAAATAATTATATATGGTAGGTAATGATATTAAAAATAAAAGTCCTTCAAAAAACATCCAAATATTAAAAGGGATTTTTATAGGACTGTTTGGATTTCCTAATGCACTTATAGACATTTTAATATTACTATAGTCTTTGTAGAAAAATGAAAGTAGAAAGGAGACTATTAAATCTCCAGTCATTGCAATGAGTAAAAAAATCCAACCATAATTATTAATACTTTTCACCTTTTTCTTCTCCAAAAAGCAGGCCAGTGGCCTGTCGCCATAACATTGTTTTAAACCGCAGGCAGCTTGACTGCCTGTCGGCTACGAACCTTTGTTATGTGATTTTATGCATAAGCATACATTTTTATTGTTTCAAACTCAGGTGCATGATTATTTTCTTCTTCTTCCAAATCGTAAAGATTCTGAAGATTGAGCCAGAACTCTGCGGTTGTTCCAAAAAACTTAGAAAAACGAATTGCTGTGTCAGCTGTTATTGAACGATGCCCATGAATTATTTCTGAAATACGGGTTTGAGGAATATTAATTTCTTTTGCAAGGCGATATGCTGAAATATTCATTGGAACAAGAAATTCTTCCTTCAGGATTTCTCCAGGGTGAATATTCGGCAATTTTTCATTAGTGGTAATCTGTGATTCGAATATTGTCTGCACCTCCATTTTCAAAGGTAAATACAATTCTCCATTGGTCGTTTATACGGATTGACCAAAGCCCTGCAAGATTTCCTACCAGTTGTTCAAGATTATTTCCTGGCGGAATTCGTAAATCTTTTACTTCTTTTGCTGCCGCTATCATTCGGAGTTTTCGTCTTGCCACATTATGAATTGTCGGCGGAAGTTTTTTGCTTCGCAGACCTTTGTAGATTAATTCTGTTTCAGAATCTCCAAATGAATTTATCATAATTATATACCAACGCAAGACGGAAGTATTTGTCAATAGAAAAAATTGGAATTACTTTGTTCTGTGATAGCCGTAAATAATATACGTTCCATTTTTCTCATCGTATGGAATATTATTTTTTTTTAGAATGGCAAGAAAATCCTCGGTCTCGTCAATTACTTTGTCTTTGATTAGCCTCCCCTGAAACTTCAGCAAACGCGGACGAATTTTAATCCACTCCACTGCATAAAAGGGAACGGCATAAATGTCTCCGCCCAGATAATTGTCTAGGTACAAGCCCCAATCACAGCTATTATATTCATCCTTGTCAAAGTTATGCCAGTCTGTTTCCTGCTCATCGATAGATTTTATTACAAATGGCGGAAGAAACGGTAATTCGGATATGCCTTTTTTTAATTCCCTCCATTTTGTATTGTTCATAACGGAACACAAACATTCCTCTTGAATTATTTTTCTGATTTTTGCTTTGTATTTTTCAGTGTCAACCATAATAACCGCTTCTTTGTTCCTGTTCTAAAGTTCAATTTATTTTTCTATCTTTGGACATGTTTCTATTATCTTACCTAAAAGCACCCCAGTGTGGGTGTCAGCATAACATTGTTTTAAACCGCAGCGGGCTCAACCCGCTGTCGGATTTGAAAACTATGTTATGTGATTTTCTTTCATCAGATAACAGTCATACCATTATTTACTAACTCTAAAAGTTCTTTTACTAATTGTTTATATTTTCTATGTTCAAATGCATAAGCGATTAAGAATATTATTAAAATAATAAATAAAGCAGAAATTAAACTACCAAGAGAAAAATCATCTTTATCAATAAGGAAGATTATAATATAAATCAAAGATGATAAAAAAGTATAACCTGTATATCCTTTTATTTTAAGAATTCGTTTTTCAGTATCAATTGATATGATTCCATGAATATTTTCAAAATTATTACGATAATGACTAACGGTAATCATTTTTTTACGAAATGCAAAATTATTTTCGAAAATTTCTTTTCCCTTATATTTTGAAAATCCTTTTTTTGAATCCATATTATTTATAAATTCAGAGACTCTCTGCTTTGTCTCAGAGATTTTTGAAATTTCAATTTCTTTTACAAAAATTGGAACTCCATATAGAAAGTAGTATTTACTCCATGTTGCGGATAGAACTGTTTCAATTATTACAATTGCAAAAAGTAATACTGCAAATACAATTACTAAATTCATTTTTCTCCCAAAAGCGCCCCAGTGCGGGCGTCCACATAACATTGTTTTAAACCGCAGCGGGCTTGTCCCGCTGTCGGATTTGAAAACTGTGTTATGGTATTTTTTTCTCATACAGAATTAAATTTCTTATTTTCGTTTAAGGATTATTCTGTCTTTTTATGAAGCAAAGCTTCTATTACCATTTATTTTTCAAGAAGTGCAAAGCCTATTTTGCCCAAGCCCTAAAGTTCAATTTAATTTCAGAAAGCAAGCTTGACTTGCTTTCTGAAATATTCCTTTTTTTTCTATTTTCCATGAATCAATGATTCAATTTGTGAATTATCTTCATTAATTGTAATTTCAAATACTCCACCTTCCAAGTCGTCAGGCAGAGAACCGGATATAATCCATTTATTTTTATACTTTTTTATATAATAAGGCTGTTCGTTTCTAATTGTTTCTTCACCATAAATTTGAAATAAAATATTTTCAGCAACAGACACCACATCTTCAATTATATAAAGATTTTTCTTTTCAGGTTGAATTCCAGTATATTTAAATCTTTTATTATTTTGAATAATTAACCTATTATCTTTTTCAAAAATGAGAAAAATCTGATTTTTGTTTTTTTGTAATATCGGTTTTGATTTAAATTTTTTAATATCAAATTCAAATAATTGTGTCTCTGTATTTATAGGAATCACTTCATAACTATAAATATTAAATTCAAAAGTATTATTATCTTCATTTGTTATCAAAATTGTTTCATTATTTATGAACTCAAGCTGTTTTATAAAAACCCATTGAACATCGGCTTCAAGATTATCATTAATACTTATTGAATATATAGGAATTTGATAGAAATATTTTGGTGAATTGATAGATTCAATTTCGATTGTTCCAATCCACTTATGATAATCATTAGCCCAAATCGCTCTTGCGGTGTATTTATAATTCTCCTTTACAAGCGATATTTCTTTTTCAGGTATGAATCTGTATGCGAAAGCATTATTAACTAATACAATAAAAACAAAAAAGAATATCTTACTTTTTTTCTTCAATTCCTTCTCCTAAAAAATAGCAGGCCAGTGGCCTGTCACCATAACAATTGCTTAAACCGCAAACCGGCTTGACCGGTTTGTCGGCTTTGAAGCTTTGTTATGTGTTTTTATATTTTCTTATTAAAAAGAATAATTCCATTTCTTATAATGCATTTGCCATTCTTCATAAAAGGCTTTCCATCCACCTGTCTCGAATTCTTCTGAATCATCACGAGGTAGATTGGATTTATAAAAAAGCTTTACCTTATCAGAAAAAGAAAAGACTTCTGATTTATATTGTTCAAACGGAATTGAAAAATTTTTGTCCTCGTCTAAAACCAAGAGAATTCTATCCTTTTTATGCTTTACAGTCCAATCAATTCCATTAGGACATCCGCAAATATCACAAATTTCACCAAACTTATCAGGGGCTTTCGAAAGCAAAAGATGTCCACAGCAAGGTACTAACTGATTTTCAGTATATGCAAGATGATCTCGACTGAGAGTTTTTAGTAGATATAATGCTGTTGCACTTACAGTGGCATTTTTATATTCACAAGTATGCGAACCTATTCTTAGATAAACATGACCATGTGCACACAAGTCTGTCGTATTTTGTACATCATTATCTATCCAATGAATATTATCTACATCTATTTCAAACTCTTGTATATTTTCTTTCATAGATTAGAATTCCTCTAAAACCCGTATTTTTCCTTGTGTTCTTGAATCACGAATGAAAGCCGTTCCTTCTTCTGAAGAAACATTATCACACCAAGAGTTGTTCAAACCATCAAAAAATGACATATTTGTTTTCGCTGAATCAAAATTTTCCAAAATTGAAACAAAAAGCTTGTTCATAATAGAATTTTTTATACTATTTTCAAGCGGTATAAGCATCTTAGCATACCAGTTTGCAGTTTGTTGAGCCATTGCATTCATATCGTGCCACCATCCAGATTTTCTACTTTTTGTGCGGACTAATTTAGTCTCTTACAAACCTCGCGCCCCAGTGCGGGCGTCCACATAACATATATTATACGTATCCCGCATAAAATTTTTATCCCGACAAAAATGCCCGTATAAACTTCCATGGAATACACTTTCTTCTATTTTAGCACGTTTTTTTAGGATTTTATATAGATACTTATAAAATCCTTTCCCTGTCACAATCTATCCAATGGGCTAACAACACCGCCCGGACCTTTATTCAGAACATGAGTATAAATCATTGTGGTCTTAACATCTGAATGACCAAGTAATTCCTGAATAGTTCGTATGTCATATCCATTTTCCAGAAGATGTGTTGCAAAACTGTGACGGAATGAATGACAGCTGGCATTTTTATTTATTCCAGCTTCCAAGATTGCTTTCTTCACGGCTTTCTGCATCAGGGATTCATCAAGATGCCAGCGTCCTTGTTCACCAGTTTCTTTATTTACCCAGCGGTTTTTCTGTGGGAAAAGCCACTGCCACTTAAGCTCTTTTGTCGCCGCCGGTGACTTTTTCGCATAATCTCCGGGCAATTGCACACTTCCCCAGCCTTCAGCAAGATCCTTATTGTGAATCTGTCTTACTTTTTCTATGTGTTCCCTTAATTCTGGAATCAGTTTTTGCGGAAGCATCACATGTCTGTCTTTATCACCTTTCCCATGCCGGATTATGATTTCGTTCTGTCCAAAATCAATATCAAGAATCCGCAGCGAGAGTAATTCATTCAGCCTCATTCCAGTTCCATACATCAATTTTGCGGCGAGCTTTTTACTGCCTTTCAGATTGGCAATCACTTTCAGCACTTCATCCCTGCTGAAAACAACAGGAAGCCTCTGGGATTTTTTTTGCATGAACGACATTTTCCAGTTCAAGTGTATTTTCATTCTTTACAAATCTGAAATAAAACAATAATGCTGCCAGAGCCTGATTTTGAGTCGAAGCACTTACTTTTCGTTGTACTGCAAGTTCAGTAAGAAAATTGTTTATGTTCTTTGGATTATCACTTTCCTTTTCTGGATATCTTTTAAGAAAATAATTTACCCATTTACAATACGCCTCTACAGTTTTTTCGCTGTAATGACGGACTTTTAAAAGTTCCTTCATTTTGACCAAATCATATTCAGAAGTTCTATCTTCCCCGCAAGCAGTCGATTTTTCAGTCTGAATATTGAATATCCCCAGCGAATAAAGATTCTGGAGCAGCTTATCTGCTGATTTCTGGTTATTTGGAACAAGCCATAATTTTTTTTCATCATTCCAGATTCTGCTTTCAACTTTTTTAACAGCATTCAGAAGATTTTGATTAAATCCCGAAGGGAATCCAACAGAAAAACTTTTGTCATCAAAGGGTTTTATCTCTACATTCATGCCCTTTAATATAATAAGATTATCTGAATATGCAAATTTTAATCGGAAACCCATGCCATAAAGATGCACAATCCCATAAACTTCCGGAATCATGCGGATATTTACATTCCGCCTTCTCTTGTTACAAAAAAAGTCTTTACTGTATTTTTTTCTACAAGGACGGAATTCTGGTTAAGGCGCACAAGTACTTCTTCAATTATTTTTTTATGGTTCCGGAATCTGTCTGAGAAATTTTCCAGACAATAGTCCGTTCTGAAACCGGTATTCCTTTTTCATCCGTCCAATATCCGTCAGCATCAAAGACCGTATAACCATCCAGATATTCCGAACAGATCTGTGCTACAATCCTCAAGGCTTCGTCATAAGGAATTTCAGGGCGGTATGTATCTTTATCATTTGTTCAAATGAAAGCGTATACTGCCATTCCTGATTTGCGGGATTCCTTACCGAAGTGGCGATATAATAAATGTTGAATGCGACAATCATAGACATCAGAATGATTAAAACAGTTTTCTTTATGTTATCCATGTCTTTATTCTAATAGCCTGAAATTCGAGTTTTCTAAATCAACCGCAATCTGAAGAAGTTTTGACAAAAATCCAGACTGCGGTCGAGCATATAAGCAACAATGCTGTAGAAAAAATGTCGGAACATTCCAACAATACTTCTTGCCTTATGATATTCAAGCTGAAAATTGTTCTTCAATGTGCCCCAGTCAGATTCGATGATGCTTCTATGCTTGATGTGATGGCATTCAAAACGGCTCATAAGTCTTTTCATGTTTTTTCTGGGAGCTGCTTCAAATCTGATGCCATTTTTTTCCATTCGATTCAAGACATCTTTTTTCTGTAAATATCCAGCATCAGCAAATATCGTGCCTTTTACACATTCTGCAAGTTTTTCGGCTATCTTGCAGTCAGCTATATTTGTAAAACTGAAGATAATGTTTCCCAACTCCCCCTGTTCGTTGCCTTTAGGAAATTTTCATAATTCGGGAGGTTTGGAACCTTATCACTCATAAGTTCCTTTATCATTTTATGATATTTTTTCAGATCACCCGTCTTGAAATGAAATCTATAAATGTTCAGTGCAACAATCTGCTCAAGACTTAATTGTCTTTTAGGTACTCGTTTTCCATTGAATTTTGAAAGAAGAAATTCATACATCAAATTTCCATTAAGGCTCTTGAAAAACATACAAGTTAAGTTGTAAATTTGTTCGTACATAAGCCTATTTCCTTTTTGATTTTGGTTGTGGTAAGCAAAATTTTAAGGTTTTACGCTTTTTTGTAAATTCCTAACTAAACTCGAAATTCAGGCTAAATAAATACGGGTTGTTTCAATGCTTTCGTGATTCATGAGATTCGCAGGCAAAGTCCGGTGTAGAACCAGCTTGCCGTCTCAAAATTTCAATGTTATTCTTTTTTTATGAATAAAATTTTAATTTTAGGGCAGAACACAAAAACAAACGAACTTTTAGAAACGCTTTTCAAGAAAGATTTCTGTGTTTCATCTAAAGGAACTGCTGAAGAAATTTTTGATTTATTTTCAGATGATACACCTGTTCTTGTTTTTGCAGACGGTTCTTTGCAGGAAGAAGTAAAGCGTTTCCTTGATGGACTGAAAAAATTAAATTTATTCCCGTCAGTTCCAGTTCTGGTCATTGTTAATTCAGAAACTGTTCCGTTGATTGAAAATTATTTTAATCTTGGTGCATCTGATGTTGTCCAGCTGCCGTTTAACCCGCTTGTCGTGCGCCGCCGTGCCGAAAACCTCATTTCTCAAGTTTATTGCCGCAAAAACATTGATGCTGAAATAAACAGAAAAACAAAGCTCGCTGTTTTTCAAAACAATGAAAAACTTGCAGTTTCCCAGGTGCTTGCTGATAATTTTATAGAAGTGCTTGCAAACAAAGAATTTCTTGTTGGAACACATGCTGCAAGAATGCGCGGATGTGTCCGTGTGCTTCTTGAAAAATATGCAGAACTTTTTGACAGTTCAAATTTGACAAAAGAAAAAATCAAAAAAATTTCGGAAGCTTCTGCCCTGCACGATATAGGAAAAATTCTTATTCCACAGTCGCTGCTGTTAAAAGCAGCTTCCCTCGACAGCGATGAATTTAATGCAGTCAAACAGCATGCTGTTTATGGTGCAAATCTTTTGCGTGGTGTGCCGCTTTTGCATCAAAAGGAATTTTACAAATTTTGCCTTGATATTTGCCGTCATCATCATGAACGCTGGAACGGCGAAGGGTATCCTGAAGGTTTGAAAGGCGAAAATATTTCTCTTGCAGCTTCTGTAACAGGCCTTATTGAATCGTATGTTGCTTTGCAGGAACTGCGCCCGTACAGAAAAGCGTATTCGGCAAGTGAAGCTTATGAAATTATTGAAAGCCTTTCGTGCGGAACATTTTCTGAAGAATTGATGCATGCTTTTTCTTTGTGCCGGAGAGAACTTGAAGATGCTTTTTCGCTTGTCTGAAAATTTGAAAAATTTTGATTATTCATCTTTAGGCAAAAAGGCTTTATATGCATAAAAAGCTGCTGCTGCAAGGCAGACGAATGCACAGATTTTAAAGCCAGAACCGATTGTATAAAAAAAGTTGTAGCAGCCGTGCAGCAGAAAAGCTCTAAGCCACCACGAAATATTTTTATCTGTTTTTGTTTTCAAGCCGTAAACTGTTACTGCACAGCATACGCTGCATGCACTGTGGATTATTTCAGATGTAAAAAGCCTTAAAACAAGGCCTTTGTTTCCGTTTAAAAGATAAATGACAGTTTCAAAACAGCCGAAACTTAAGCCTGTAACAAGTGCAAGACAAAGAAAATTGGTGTAATTTGTTTTATTCAAAGGAATTATAAATAGACAGAGAGATTTTGCTGTTTCTTCAATAAAACCGTTTATGACGAGTGTATAAACTAATAAAAGCAAAAGTGAATCTTGCGCAGAACGGGCAAATACGGGCAGTTTAAACGCCAGTGTCTGCAGCAATGTTGCCGGAATCAAGGCGAGCAGACCGAGAAGAACCGCAGTCTGAACAAGCGGCATAAAGTCTTTTTTATGCCGCTTAAACAGAAAGATTTCAACTGCTAAAAGGGGCACAAAGCATATTGCAATGTGCCATAAAGGTGCTGGCATATTGATTAGCAGCCGCCGCCGCAACCACCACAGCCGCCGCTGCCGCAAGAACTTCCGCAGCCGCCACTGCTGCAACCACCGCAGCCACCGCCACAGCTTGCAGCTTTTGCTGCTGCAATTTCTTCTTCTGTCAAGTCGCGCACTTCAACAACAGTTACGTCAAAAAACAGTTTTGTGCCGGCAAGAGGGTGGTTTGCGTCGATTGTTACTGTATTTTCCTGCACAGATTTTACCGTAACAATATTTGCACCGCCAGGCCCTGCTGCTTCAAACTGCATTCCTGGTTCAATTTTAATGTCATCTGGAAACTGTTCACGTGGAACATCCATAATCAGGTCGTTCTGGCGTTCGCCATAAGCTTCTGCCGGTTCAATTTCTGCATGAAAAGAATCGCCTGGTTTTTTGCCTTCAAGCTGTTTTTCAAGACCTGTAATCATCATGTTGTTTCCATGGATATAAGTTAATGGTCCGCCGCTTTTTGATTCGTCAAGAATTTCGCCGGCTTCGTTTTTTAATGTGTAATCAATGCTGACTACTTTGTCTTTTGCAATTGTCATGTAATTTCCTTAAAAATATTTAAACTGTGTTTTTATTAATCTCTGCCGCAGAACAGAAGGCAGATTTTCTGTTTTTAAAAAGCCTGAATAACTTCTGTAACTTCCGGGATTGTGTCTTTTAAAAAACGTTCAACGCCCTGTTTTAAAGTCATTGTTGCCATCGGGCAGTTGCCGCAGGCTCCTGTAAGTTTTACGAGAACTTTTCCACCGTCTTGAAGTTCAATGAATTCCAAGTCTCCTCCGTCAGCTTGAAGCTGCGGACGTATTTTATCTAGTGCATCTTTTACCTGTTCTTCTAATGTCATTTTATTGCTCCTGTAAGGCTTATAATCCGCTGTTATTTTCTGCGGTTTCTTCCATTAAAATACACGCAAGCGAAGCAAAAAGCAAGACTGTTTTTTATTCTGCACGGTCAATGACGTACAATTTTGAATAAAGCTCATTTATCAGAATGCTCAAATTGAACCATTCTTTCGCTTGTTTAAAACTTACTCTAAATACATAGAAAAGAATTTGCAAAATTACAATTCTTGGGCTAAAATTATGGCAAGATTATTTCTAAAAAAAATTGCATAAATGACTGGGGGGTCAATATGTCAGCAGCGCAAGCGGCAAAGTTCAGCAATGAACTTTTGGCATTTATCGATGCATGGAAATCAAAACCCGGAAACCTTATTATGATTCTTCACAGAGTTCAAGAGGAACAGGGCTATATTTCCAAAGAAGCGGCACAGGCAGTAGCTGAATTAACAGGTACTCATCTTGCCCGCGTTTACGGCGTTATGTCGTTTTATCACTTTTTTAAAACACAGAAACCTGGCAAATTCAAGATTAGCGTTTGTCTTGGTACAGCATGCTACCTCAAAGGCGGACAGGATCTTTATGACGAAAGCCGTGCTTTGCTTGGTCTTAGCGGTGACATGGTTTCTACAGAAGACGGCTTGTTCTCTGTTGAACCTGTTAGATGTATTGGTTGTTGTGGTCTTGCACCTGTTCTTTCTGTTAACGGCGACGTATACGGAAAGCTTGTTAAAAAGCAAATACCTGAGATTCTTGCAAAATACAAGAACATGTAATAATGCACTATACGCTCTGTGACCTGCTTGCTGATTTAACGCAGAATGCAGTAGAAGCTGAAGCTTCAAAAGTTACAGTTGAGTTTTTTGAAACGGAGAAAGACCTGAAAGTCTGTATCCGTGACAACGGCAAGGGAATGGATGCTGATACGTTGAAGCGGGTTTCTGATCCGTTTTTTACAGACGGCATAAAACATCCAAACCGAAAGATTGGATTAGGCATTCCTTTTTTGATCCAGACAACGAGCGAGACTGGTGGAGAATGGAAAATTGATTCTGTTCTTCATGAAGGAACTTCTGTTTTTGCCAGATTTGATTTAACGAACATTGATACACCGCCAGTTGGTGATGTCGTCGGTTTTTTTAGACAAATATTGCTGTTTGAAGGTTCTGTTCCTGAATATGATCTCGAAATTGTCAGAACAAAGCAGGGAACATTAAACTGTTCCTACAAGGTGGTGCGCTCAGAATTGATTGATGCGCTTGGCGGCATTGAAGATGCTGAAGCACTCTCTCTTATGCGCACATATCTTGAAAGTTTGGAAAGTGCCGAATAGACACCTTGCTGTAGTGCAGCTGAAGTCTGCTGGAAATGCAGAATGTTTCTGGCAGTGTTATTAAAGGAGAAAAACATGGCAAAAATGTCATTAGATGATTTGCGCAAGCTCCGCGCTTCTACAAAAAGCGAACTTGAGCGACGCGAAACTGACGGCAAAACTATGCAGGTTGTTGTCGGAATGGGTACTTGCGGTATTGCTGCAGGTGCAAAAGATACCCTTGATGCTTTTATTAAGGAAATCGAAGCAAAACAGATTGCTTCAGATGTAGTTATAAGACAAACTGGTTGTATGGGCTTTTGTGCAAACGAACCAACAGTTGAAGTAATTGTTCCAGATATGCCGGCTGTAATTTACGGCAACGTAAATTCTGCTGTTGCAAAAGAAATCGTTGAAAAGCACCTTGTTGGAAAGAAACTGCTTGATGACAAACAGATTCTTGACCGCCCGTCAATCGACATTTTGAAAAAGTAATTGGGAGATTGATACATGGCATTTACACATTTTATTCTGGTTTGTGGTGGTACAGGTTGTGAATCAAGTAACTCTGACTTGATTTATAAGAACCTTATTCAGGAAGCAAAGAACAATAATGTTGCAGACAAAGTTCAAGTTGTTAAGACAGGTTGTTTCGGTTTCTGTGAAAGAGGTCCAATTGTAAAAGTTCTTCCTGAAGATTCTTTCTATGTAGATGTAAAACCTGAAGATGCAGCAGACATTATCAAAGAACAGGTTGTTAAAGGACGTGAAGTTACACGTCTTTTGTACAATAAAGACAAGAAAAATTCTCTTGCTGTTCAGGACATTGAATTCTATCAGAAACAGCTCCGCGTTGTTCTTCGAAACTGCGGTGTAATTAATCCTGAAAACATTAATGAATACATCGCCCGCGATGGTTATGCAGCTCTTGAAAAGGTTCTTTTTGAGATGACACCTCAGCAGGTTATTGACGAAATCAAGAATTCTGGACTCCGCGGTCGTGGTGGTGCAGGTTTCCCAACTGGTTTCAAGTGGGAAGCTGGTATGAAAGCAACAGGCGACGTTAAATACGTTGTTTGTAACGCTGACGAAGGTGACCCGGGTGCATACATGGACCGTTCAACAATTGAAGGCGACCCGCATTCAATTATTGAAGCAATGACAATTTGTGGTAAAGCAATTGGTGCACACAAAGGTTTCGTTTATATTCGTGCAGAATATCCACTGGCAATTGACCGCTTAAAGATTGCTATGGAACAGGCACACGAAAACGGCTTGCTCGGCGAAAACATTCTTGGTTCTGGTTTTGATTTTGATATTGAAATCCGTCTTGGTGCCGGTGCATTCGTTTGTGGTGAAGAGACAGCTCTTCTTCGTTCTATTGAAGGTTTGCGCGGTATGCCTACTCCAAAACCACCTTTCCCAGCACAGTGCGGTCTTTGGGGCAAGCCAACAGTTATCAACAACGTTGAAACATGGGCAAACATTCCTGTAATTATTAATAAAGGTGCAAACTGGTTTAATAAGATTGGTACAGACGATTCTAAAGGAACAAAAGTATTTGCTCTTACTGGAAAAGTCTGCAACTCTGGTCTTGTTGAAGTTCCAATGGGAACAACACTCCGTGAAATCATCTTTGAAATTGGTGGAGGCATTAAGAACGGCAAAAAATTCAAGGGTGTTCAGACTGGTGGTCCATCAGGCGGAATTATTACAGAAGAAAACCTTGATACACCAATCGACTTTGGTGCTTTGACACGCCTCGGCTCAATGATGGGTTCTGGTGGTATGATCGTTATGGACGAAGACGACTGTGTTGTTGACGTTTCTAAGTTCTACATGGAATTCTGTGTTGATGAATCTTGTGGTAAATGTTCACCATGCCGCATTGGTACTCGTCAGATGTACACAATTCTTGACAAGATTGCAAACGGCAAAGGCGAAATGGAAGATTTGCAGAAGCTCAAAGACATTGGTCAGGCAATGAAATCTTGTTCATTGTGTGCTCTTGGTCAGTCTGCTCCTAACCCGACACTTTCAACAATCAGAAAGTTTGAACAGGAATATATTGATCATATTCAGAACAAAAAATGCGTTGCAGGCAAATGTAAGCATCTTCTCTCATACGAGATTACTGAAAAATGTATCGGATGCGGCATGTGTGCACGCAACTGTCCGGCTGGCTGTATTTCTGGCGAAAAGAAATCTAGACATGTTATTGATCAGACAAAGTGCTTGAAATGCGGTGCTTGTATGACCAGCTGTAAATTTAATGCGATTATCAAGAAATAAGGGGTAGCATCAATGATTGACCTTACTATTAACGGCAAGCCTGTTTCTGTAGAAGAAGGAACAACCATTCTGCAGGCTGCTGAAAAGTTAAACATAAAGATTCCTTCACTTTGTTACAACAAAGATTTGCCGGCATGGGCTTCTTGTGGTATCTGCGTTATTAAAAACGTTGACCCAAAAACTGGCCGCGCACGTATGGCTCGCGCCTGCTGTACAGCATGTACACCAGGTATGAATATTGTAACAAATGACCTTGAACTTACAAAAGCTCGAAGAACAGTTCTTGAGCTCATTCTTGCAAACCATCCTGATGACTGTCTTAAATGTAACAGAAGCGGTCAGTGTGAATTGCAGAAACTTGCTGCTGATTTTGGTCTGCGCAAGAACAGCTTTACAAAGATTATCAGAGATCAGCCTACAGATGATTCTTATGAAGCAATTGTATTTGACCGCAAGAAATGTATCAGCTGTGGACGCTGTGTTGAAGCATGTCAGATGATGCAGAATGTATGGGCACTTGAATACACAGGTCGTGGTGACAAAACTGTTATTGGTCCAGTTGCAGGTGCAGATTTGGCACACAGCCCATGTATCCGCTGTGGTCAGTGTGCTGCACATTGTCCAACAGGTGCAATTACATACCATACACCAGTTGAAGCAGTCTTTACAAAAGTTGCAGACCCAGAAATTACAGCAGTTGCATCAATTGCTCCTTCTGTACGTGCTGCTCTTGGTGAAGAATTCGGTCTTCCAGCTGGCACTTTGACAACAGGAAAGATTTATACAGCACTTAGAATGCTCGGCTTCAAGTACATTTTCGATACAAACTTTGCAGCTGACTTGACAATCATGGAAGAAGGAACAGAACTTGTTACGCGTCTTACAAAAGGCGGAGCTCTTCCAATGTTTACAAGCTGCTGTCCTGGTTGGGTTGATTATGCAGAAAAGAATTACCATGATTTCCTGCCAAATCTTTCAACAGCAAAAAGTCCTCAGCAGATGCAGGGTGCAATTACAAAGACTTACTGGGCAGAACAGGTTAAAGTTGATCCATCAAAGATTTTCCATCTTTCAATTATGCCTTGTACAGCAAAAGCTTACGAAGCACGCCGCAACGACGACATGAAGTCTTCTGGTGCACAAGATGTTGATATGGTTTTGACAACACGCGAATTTGCAACATTGATTCGCCAGGCTGGAATTGATTTTGTTAATCTTGAAGATTCTCAGGCTGACAATCCAATCGGACCATACACTGGTGCTGCAACAATCTTTGGTGCAACTGGTGGTGTTATGGAAGCTGCTGTTCGTACTGCTTATAAACTTGTTACTGGCAAAGAACTTGGCGATGTTAATTATACACCAGTTCGTGGTCTTGAAGGCGTTAAGAAAGCTGTAGTTGACTTGAACGGCACAAAAGTTAAACTTGCTGTTATCCATCAGATGGGTAATGTTGATGCTGTTATTCAGGAAATCCGCAAGGCTGCTGCAGAAGGCAAAGAACGTCCATATGACTTCATCGAAGTAATGGCATGTAAAGGTGGTTGTGTAACTGGTGGTGGTCAGCCATATGGTCACTGTGATGATTTGCGCATTAAACGTGCTGCAGCACTTTATGAAGATGACTCATCTCATGAAATCCGCTGTTCTCATCAGAATCCGCTCATTACACAGATTTATGACAAATATTTTGGAGAACCAAATAGTGAAAAAGCACATCACTTGCTGCATACTCACTATACACCAAGAGATTTGTACACAAATAAGTAATAAGCTTGTGTAACTGCCTGGCTTTAACCGGGCAGAAATAAAAGCCCTGCACAAAAATGCAGGGCTTTTGTCTTTTAAAAGACTTTGCTTTTCAGTATAATTGCTTTATGGAAAATACAAACGAAACAGAAAGCCGTCTTATGGCGCTTGAAATTAAACTGTCTTATCTTGAAAATTTTGTAAACAAACTGCAGGAAATTGCAGTTGAGCATACAAACACTATTGATGTTTTAAAAGCAGAAAATCGTGTTCTAAAAGAAAAAATCTCTGAACTTATTGAAGCACAAGAAGGAGAAATTCCAAACCGGCGCCCTCCGCATTATTAAGAGCACCCTAAAAATCAGTAAAGTTGTTTTAGAGCCTTCTTAAAACCTGCCCTGCAAAAATTATGAATATTTGAATCTGCAGGGCTGTTTTTGTTTATTAGCAAGGTTTAAAAACTTGCTGCCGGCAGTGGGCTGCTGGTCAGGCATTTTTGTTCTGGTCAAAATGCACATTAACTTGTGGAAAAGGAATTTCGATTCCTGTTTCTTTAAGACCTTTGTGAACATTTTTAATCAGGTTGTTTTTCATGTCGAGAAAATTTTCTTTTTTGCACCATGCTGTCAATGTGGCATTAACCGAAGAATCGCCGAAGTCATTAAAAAATACTTTTGGAGCAGGTTCTTCAATGACAAGTTCTGTTTCGGCTGCAATCTTTAAAAGTGCTGCTTCAACTTTTTCAAGGTCGCTGTTATAAGGAATTCTAACCGGCAGCGAAAAACGTCGCTCTGCGTTATAAGAAACATTGATTAAGTTTGTTTGAATTACTGATTCATTTGGAATGCGGACGAACTGATTGTCTGGTGTTTTAAGTTTTATTGAAAGAAGGTCAATGGTGTACACGGTGCCGCTTATGTCGTTTACCGTAATATAATCGCCGATTTGAAAAGCATGCTCGCTTAAAACAAAAAAACCGCTGATGATATTGCTGACAGATGTCTGTGCTGCAAAACCGACTGCGATACCGGCGATTCCGGCTGCGCCTAAAAGTGCAGAAAGATTTATGCCAAAAAGATTTAAAACATAAAGTGCAACACAAACTATAAAAACATATTTTACTGTTTTTTCAATAATCATTACTGTCTGTGGTTTTAATTTCTTAAAGACAGTTTTTTTAAGATGTCGCCGCAAAATTTTATAGATTAATGTAAAAACGAACAGCGCAGCAACTACACCGGCAAGGCGCAGTCCGATTTCAAGTGTAATGTGGTCTTCAATCCATTTAAGCATAGAAACTCCTGTAAAATTTTACGTTCTGGCAGTTGGTGCTGCCGTTATTTTAAGCGCAGCATTTAAAGCTGGTGGCTAAAAAATAATTTTAAAGCTCTCTATAAATAAAATATCAATTTTTTTTATATTCCAGCAAGCCGTTTTTTGCGCACAAGTCTGCAACAATGCAGTTTGTGCAGTCAGGTTTTTTTGCTGTGCAGACATAACGTCCGTGCAGAATCAGCCAGTGATGTGCATCAGACAGATATTCTTTTGGAATCAGTTTAAGCAAGTCGTTTTCAACTTCAACCGGTGTGTCCGCTGCAGAAAAACCCATTCTTGGTGCAAGTCTTAAAAGGTGAGTATCAACCGGCATGACAGCTTCATGATAAAGCACGTTCAGCATTACGTTTGCTGTTTTTCTGCCGACACCGGGCAGTTCCATAAATTCTTCTCTTGTGCGCGGAAATGTTCCGGTTTTTATTGCGTCAAAGCTGCATGTTCCGGCATCTTTGCCATATTTTTGTTCAATAATTTTTGAAAGTGCCAGAACATGTGCTGCCTTGCTTTTATAAAGGCCAATGCTTTTTATATGGTTTTCCAGTTCGGCTGCAGATAGTGCTGCCATTTTATGCGGAGAGTCTGCAATTTTGTACAATTCTTTTGTTGCTTTGTTTACGCTTTTATCTGTGGCCTGTGCGCTCAACACAACAGAAACAAGCAGAGTAAAAGGATTTGGTGCGATTAATTCTGTTTTTGGAGCTGGATTTGCTTCTTTAAATCGCTTGAAAATTTCTTGAATCTGCCAGTCTTTTAGAAAAGTCATGTAATGATTATATCATAAAACAGATTTTTTCATGCGAAGAAATAAAAACAAACATCATGCACTGACGGTGTGCGTTAAATTCAGCATCTGCTTTCGAGACAGGGTTTAATTTATTAAAAGTTTTCTGGTTACTTTTAAATTTCCTTCAAAAAGCAAATCTATTCTGCAAGTTTATCCTTTATGTAATTTTCAATTGGAATATAAGTACTGCCGTTTTGAACATAAAGCTGTTTCTGCAGGAGATTTCCGTTTTTATCGCAGTAAACTTCAATTTTCATTGAAGAAATTTCTTTGAAACCAGTTTTATCAACATATTCTGCAAAGTTTTCCTGCATATAATATTCATTTATGGAAAAGTCAAAATAGCAGGATTTTTCTGTAGAATAGTTGAAGTTTGCCTTGATAAAGTCGCCTGATTTTGGTTTATGTTTTCTTATGCCATAAACATTCCAGATTCCGTTACTGTCAGGTTTTATCAATAAAAAAACGCTTTCATTTTTTATAAGATTTTTTGCATTTTCTTTATTTATGCTTTCAAAATCTAAATCTTTAAGATTTACAGTTTCCTGTGCATTTTCAAGCCGAACATATCTGCCTTTTAAAACATTGTACGGATCGTATAACGTGCAGCTAAAGGCATAAATCCGGTTGTTTTTTACGGCATTGTTTTTGAGCATTATATTTTTGCTTAAAAGAAAAGCAAAAATAACAACCTGCAGAGAAAGTGTAATTATGAAAATCAGTTTTGAACTAAGAATTTTTTTCATTTTATTCTCCCTGCTCAATTTTGTTTTCTTCGGTTTTGGCTAATTTCTTTGAAAAAATCATGTTAACGGCTAAAATGCAGATTCCGCAGACAATGCAGACAATGCCGCGTTCTACAAGTCCTTTTGAAATCATAAAAAATCTGATGATAAAAGCAATACTTAAAAAGAAAAGATAATAATTTGCCGACTTTATGGAAGTTGTTTCGTAAGACAAATAAAGACCAAAAATGCTGAATGCAATAATCAAACCCAAAGAAATGCCACTGGAAATCCTTTGGTAAGCTTCAAGATTAAGATTGCTGCAAGTTGAAAATAAAATGAAATTTACTATCCATAAAAGACAGAATGCAATCTGCACATAATTTATTTTTATTCTTTTTTTTATGCAGTAAAAGCACGGAATTATGAACATGCTGATTAAGGCAATGGAAACTGAAATGTAATATTTAACACAGTCTTCGGGGGTTATGGAAATGTATGAATGTTTAGAAAATTCAAAAAGCATTGAAATAATCAGCATTAAAGACATAACAAAAGTAACAAAAGCGAAATTATAATTATTCTTGCCAGATAAAATATGTGTATAAACGAACAATGCAAAAGCACCTAAAATGAACAGCAGAAAAATCGTAATTCCATCGTCATGACATGAATATCTTATGAATTCAATCAACGATAAAACAAACACAACGACATTTTCTTTTTTGTTAAATACAAATGTTTCAACAAAACTTGAAATTACAGCAAATAAACTTAATACAAAAAGATAATTAGCTGCATTAAAAAAATTGCAGTAATCATTCAGCAGATAAAACAGCAACGAAACAAAGCCAAACGAACTGCATGTCAATGAAGGGAAATCTTTGTTTTTAATATAAAAAACAGAAGGAATGATGATTAAAACAGGCAGAATGACAATTGTGCTTATGATGCGGTTTGCAGAAGAGAACAGCAATATTTTTTCTGCATTTTTAAGTGTTGAACTTACATCAAGCAAAATGGCTATAAAAAACAGAAAACATAAACATGCGTTTATAAACATATTCAGGTTTTTCTTGTCTTTCGCAAAATAAGAAGCATAATAATACAGGGCAAAAAGCAGCATGGAAATAAATGCAATGCCATTTAAATAATTTTGATGGAAAGAAAGTTCAACAAAACAAATTATCAATGATGCGACAATCATCAGCAGATTTTCAATTTTTTTATTTATAACAGTTTCCAAGCAGCTTATTAAAAAGCTTATTATTAAGACAGAAAAAATAAAGTTTTGTGCATTAAAAATCTTTTCTGTCTGGCTAAAAATCAAAAAAATTACAGAAACTGAAGTAACGGCAAGCGAGGTTAAATCGTTCAGTTTATGTTCTTTTATCTGTTTGAATACAGGAATGATAAAAAGCGCTGAAAGCATTAATATGAAGAAAACGGAGCTTTTAGCTGAGACGAAAGGATTAAAGACATTGTCTTTTAAAAGGCTGTTATAAAAAATAAAGTAATTGAATAAAAAGATTGTAAAGTAACTTATTGAACGAAAATAATTATAGTTTTTGATCTGCTGAAAATTTTCGCCAAAATAATAGAGAACTGCATAAAGAATAAGATACGAAATTGCAAATATAAATATGCAGCTGTTTGCATCTGTCATCATGAAAAAATAATTGATTACAAAAAGTGCAAGTCCAAAATAACTTTGAACAGATTTATTAATCACAAAATCAATGATGCTCAAAATGGCTGTGATTGCAATGAAAATATCAATTATATTCTTTAAGTTTGAAGAATTATAATTAAATAAAATGCATGTTGTTCCTAAAAAGATTGCTGCAATATACAAGTTCAATTTTGAAATTAACTGTTTTATCGTCAAATTTTTGAAATTAATGTTTTTTGCTGCAAGAAAGGCTATTACTAGTGTCATTAGTCCTGAAGCGATAATAAAGTCAAAAATCGTACATTGTTTTGCCGCACCAAACAAAATTAAAAAATCAAAAATTTCAGAGAGGAAAATTCTTGAAAGTAAAAGCAAAATGTAAATTAAAGAAAGAGAAATCTTTTTCCCCGTTTCTGAATATTCAGATTTTTGCAGGATAACATTTAAAGAAAGCAAAACTGTATAAATAAGTGCAAAAATAAAATTGATTTTGCCAAGAATAATTCCATAAATAATCAGTGCAAATGAAACTGCGCATAATTCTGTCTTGTCTTTTAAAATGCTGTAGAAAAATAAAGCAAAATAAAACAGAAGGAAAATTCTTGGAACATAAATTGAAAATCCGCTGATAAAAGAACTGCAGAAATATAATCCGGCAATTACAGCAAGAACAATCAATTCAAACACTTTTGAAAACTTCAAATGAATTTTATTTTTAATGTTCTTTATTATAGAAGAAAGGGTAATTCCAAGACTTCCTGCATAAAGTGCAAAAGTAACTATATAATCAACAAGTCCGCCTAATCTGTTATAGAGTGCATTATCTCTGTAATATGCAAAGCCGATTTTTTCCCAGAAATGTGGAATTGCAAGAATTACGGCTAAAGCAAATGCCTGAACATAGCCCAGAATCCTGCAGTTTTTGTCATTTGTTTTTTCTGCATAATTCAAAAGCAGAACATTAATGGAAACATACGCAATTATCCAAAGACCAGGCAGGCATTTTTCGAACACAACGCTTATTAATGAAATAAGCTCAATTAACCAGATATAAAAGCATTTTTTGTTTTTTCTTGCAAAGAAATAATTGAGAAACATTGCAGGGTAAAACAAAACTGCAACATTGCACGTAAACTGCTGGGAGTAAATACAGTAAATGACTGTCAAAAGCAGAGAAAAACAAAATGAGCAGTAACTTTTTAATGCATAGGTAATTCCTATGCTTATAAAAAGCCATGCGATAAAAAAAGCAACAGGGTTTGATGCCATTCTGTAAGTTTGGCTTATAAATGCAATGGAACCACCGAAGAGAAGGTTCCATAAAATTGCAAAAAATTCTTTTGATTTCTGTTCAAATTCAGTTCTGCGCAGTTTTGTAAGTACAACATATAAAACCGGTGCCATAATGCAGATAACGAAAGCTGCAATTGATTTTGCAAATCTTGGAATATCGTTCCAGTTATAAGCAATTAACGAAATGATTCCGCCGCCAATCAAAAGCGAAGATATAATGGAAAGAATCATCTGAAAATTGATTTTTTTCTTTTCTTTTTTTTGTTTTGAAACGAGCGGCGAAACTGGCGCAGTATTTTTTACAGCAGAAGTCTCGCACAAAGGTTTTTCCAATGGAGTTTCTGTCTGTTTTGTTGAAGGGTTTATACAGTTCTGTTCTTTTATTTGTTCGGTTTGTGTTTCGTTGTTTGAAACATCAGAAGACAAGGCTTTTTTTGCTGCATCTTCATTAATATTTTCATAATAATTTATGATTTTTGAATAGATTTCTTCAGAAATGACGTTATCATTTTTTAATTTATCGAATTCACTTTTTAAAAACTCATTCATATAAATGAATATAGTTCACAGTAGTAAAAAAGACAACCGGAATTTATTTTACGCAATCTGTGTACAGTTGCGGTGTATGCAGACATAAATCTGCAAAATCCCAGAACTATAAAAAGCTGTGGAAAAATTGCAGATACGCTGTTTATGTCTGTTGAGCGAAAACTTGCTGTAAATTTCAGCCGACTTCGCCGTTTTTATAGATTTCAACTGTCAATGGTGTGCTGGCTGCGCATATTTTTTTGCCGGCCAATTCAACAAATCCATCTTTTGTATAAAGTTTCATGTCAAAAAAGTGGTCTGGTTTTATGTAGCATAACTCTTCTTCAGGCGGGTTAAAACCTTCTGGTTCAAGAATTGTGCCGACTTCAAATTGTGGTGCAAAAATTACTTCGCAGGTTTCTTTGTCTTTTACGGTCGGGTCGCTTGCTGCAAGAAGCATGCCGTTGCTGCGCACGCCTCTGAAATTTGCAGGTTTTAAGTTATACACAAGGACAATATGTTTGTGCAGAAGTTCTTCTGGTTTATAAAACTCAACAATAGAGCTTACAATCTGTCGTGGTTCTGCATCGCCCGTATTTAAAGTCAAAATATAAAGGAAGCTTCCACCCGGATGCTGTTCAACATTAATAATTTCGCTTACTTTCAAAATGACTCTTTTGCTGAAACGTTCAGCTTCAGGTAATTTGTCAATTTCTGCTATGTCCATTTTTTTGCTCCTAAAAAGTGTTGCTGTTATTTTACCATAAAAAATCAACAGCAGTTCTAAAATTTTCAATTTTTAGCGATGCTTATAAATCTTTAAAATAAAAGCTGGATCAATAAATCGAAAAACAAATGTTAAAGCGTAGAGAATTTCGCTTTTAACAGTTTTCGACATTTACACTGAACGAACTGTTTTTGTCGCCTAAAATTTCAGAAAGCAAAGGAAGCAGAGCGCCAAGCTGCACGTCAAGTTTCCACGGCGGATTAATTACAAGCATGCCTGAGCCATAAAGACCGTGTTCGTTTTCTGGTTTGGTTACGCAGAATTCAGCACAGAGAACTTCCTGATTTGCTGCATAGCAGGTTTCTTTAAGGTGCACCGTTTTGTCGTGCCGCCTTTCAACTAGTGGGTACCAGATTGCAACCGGTGAATTATGCCACGAACGTGCTGCAGCTTTTGCAACGTCTTCTACGTCTGCATAATCTTTGTCAATTTCATAGCTTGGGTCGAGCAGTGCAAAACCGCGGCCTGCAAGCGGTGCTTTTGGCGGCAGCATAGATTTAAGACCTGCAAAACCGTCTCTGTGGTGCACGTGAATTTCGCTTACATCATTTCTGCCTAAAATTCCATTTTTAATTAATTCAACATTTGCTTTAAGATTTTCAATTTCTGAAGAATGCAGTTCCATTAAGACAAGCTGGTCTTTAGACCGCGCAAAATTGCAGACAACAGCCGGCGAACCTGGATAAAGACCAGAAGAATCTTTTAACCGCGTGCAGAAATTAAGATATTCTTCAAAAATTTCAAAAGCTTCTTTTATAGCTTCTTCATTATTTTCTGCATTTTCAGCTTTTAATGCACAGTCAAGTTTTTCTTTTATCAATTCTGCAAGGGGTTTTTGCATTAAAGGCAGAATGCCGCTTTCGGCTTCGCCAGTCTGCAGTGCGCGTTCGTCATCAAGTGCATAAAGTGCAGCGGCTGCCTGTGCGTCAAAATACACAAATGGTTTGTCTTTGCGGCAATATGCTTTTGTAATAAGAGCAAGCGTCAGATGCTTAAAAACATCAGCATGATTTCCTGCATGAAAAGCATGTCTGTAACTTAACATCAATACACCTCTACAGTCTGAAAACGTGTTTCTTTATAATTTTTGTTTTCGTCAAAAACAAATGTAATTATTTCAATAGAAGGTGCAAGATTCCTTATTTCAAGAGTACTGTTTCCAACGCCGGTGCTTACAAAAAGTGTGTTATTGCCGTTTTTATAGATACCTGAATAATACTGGCCTGTTCCTTCCGGAAAATAGAGTGCTTTGCCAAAAATAAGCACCTGCCCGCCGTGTGTGTGTCCGCTCAGCATTAATAGCGGCAAATCTGTTTGCGGCAGCTGGTCAAAAAGAACCGGGCAGTGACCGAGCACAACATTTGCAGCGTTTTCAAGCGGAGCAAAATTTTCGAAAGACGGGTTGCCGCAAAGAAGAGGTTCAAGACCATAAACTGTAAGTTTTTTTCCGTCAAAATCGAGGACTTCGCCATTATTTGCAAGAAGTTCAAAACTAGAATTTTTGAATGCATTGCAGTAATCGTCAAATTTTTCAAGAACACCTGTTTTAGGCGAAAATTCCCAATTGCCGCTCACGGCAAATTTTGCACATGGAACAGTTATTTTGCTTAAATAACGTTCCATTATTTCAATGCTTGCCGTTGAAACAGCCTGGTCACCGGTTAAAAAAATAATGTCTGGATTCAGTTTGTTTACTAAATCTGCAAGAGAATCAAAAAGCGGTTTTTCTTTTGAAAAATGTGCATCTGAAATCTGCACGGCTCTGATTGTATATTCATCAGATTTTTCCGCAATGTCATCAACTGGAACAACATTTCTTGAAAGCGAAATGCAGCCTGAAAGGCAGAATGTACAAAAAATAAATAAAATGAATGTATAAATAAAATTATTGTTTTTCATTAATTTCAATAAAAAAGCTGCCTTGAAAATGTGAATTATCTGTTTATATAAGGCAGCATGATTTAAAAACCTTCAGATTTTGCAAAACAGAAAAGCTACCGGCTGTAAAGTTTACCGGTAGCGTTAAAATGAAAATTAAATTCCAAGTTCAGCTTTTGCACCAAGCAGATCTTGTTTTGCAGCAATGCTTGCACGGGCAGCGGCATCTGCGATGTCATCCATTGTAAGTGTATTTGCTGCCATTTTATCAGCTAAAGCTGCATCTTTTTTCCATGCACAAAGAATGCCACGACTTGAGTTTACTGTTCCACCTGCTTTATCAAGCAACGTTGCTGCAATGCGTGCAGCGCCACCCTGTGCGCCATAACCTGGAATCAAGAAGAAAGTTTCAGGATATTTGTCGCGAAGATAGCGGGCATCTGCTTCTTGTGTTGCGCCGACTACAGCGCCAAAAATGCCGCAAGTCTGCTCCGGATAAGATGATTTCCATTCTTCGCCGATGCGGGCAATTTCGTTGCCGACACGTTCGAGAAGAAGACCGCCAGATTTAAGTTCCTGGTGTTCAATATCAACCATGCCCGGGTTTGATGTACACAAAAGCACAAATGCGCCTTTGCCGCCTTTTTCTACACTTGAATATTTTGTAAAAGGCACAAGCGTATCAAAACCCATGTAAGGGTTAACCGTAATAATGTCAGTTTCAAAGTCGCCGGTAAAATGTGCTTTTGCATAGGCGTCAGAAGTTGCACCAATGTCGCCGCGTTTAATATCAGAAATGGCAATAAGACCGGCTTTTTTGACCATTTTCAAAGTTTCTGCATAAACTTTAAGACCTTCAAGTCCCATTGCTTCGTAATAAGCAATTTGAACTTTGCAGCAACAGGCCGATTTATCTTTTGCAATGCGTTCAATTATTGCCTTGTTATAGGCAAGAACTGCCTGCGGAGCCGATTCATACTGTGCCAGAATATTCTGTGGAATGTAAGAAGGATCTGTGTCCAAACCTACACACAATGGACCATTTTTAACCGAAAGTTCTTTAAGAACCTGCATTTTGTGAGTATTCATATCTTGAGTATAGCAAAAAAGATAAAGCCTTTAAAGTGAGATTGCAGGCAGAAAAGCTGACACGAAAATATTTTGCAAAATGCAATATAAAAATATGCTTTTTTGTGGTATAAAATTTTAACGACTTATTGAATAAAGTATTTATAAGGGAAACTGTGGAAAACTCAAACCTGGCAGAAAACAATAATTTTTTGACAACTCAAATAATTACATATCTAGGGAACAAGCGTTCTTTAATTGGAAATATCGAAAAAGAAGTTGAAGAAATTTCAAAAGAACTTGGAAAAACAAAAATGGTTTGTGCAGATGTTTTTTCGGGTTCTGGAATTGTAGCAAGAATGCTTAAAAAACATTCTTCGAAACTGATTGTAAACGATTTGGAAAATTATTCTTCAATGATTAACAGCTGCTATCTTGTAAATAAAAAAGATTATCCAAAAGAAAAATGTGAAAAACTCCGTGCAGAAATAATAGAATTATGCAAACAGAAAAAAACAGCCGGCATAATTTCAAAAAATTATGCACCGGAAGATGACAGCAATATAAAAGCAGGCGAAAGGGTTTTTTATACACATGAAAATGCAGTTTTAATAGATACTTACAGAAACCTTATTGACGAAGTTGTAAAAGAAGAAAACTTAAAAAAGTTTTTTTTAGCTCCGCTCATTACAGAAGCTTCAATTCACGTAAACACAAGCGGTGTTTTTAAAGGTTTTTATAAAGACAAAAATACAGGCATCGGCTGTTTTGGTGCGGCAGGCAAAAATGCACTAACCCGAATCTTTGGAAAAATCGAGCTCAAAGAACCTGTTTTCAGCAATTTTGAATCTGAACTGGAAATTTACCAGAAAAACACTGTTGCACTTTCAAAAGAATTAAAAGACTTAGACATTGTTTACCTTGACCCGCCGTATAATCAGCATCCTTACGGTTCAAATTATTTTATGCTCAATCTCATTTTGAAAAACAGGCTTGATGTTGAAGTAAGCAAAATAAGCGGCATAACGCAAGACTGGAACCGTTCAGATTTTAACAAACCAAGGCAGGCGCTAAAATCGATGGAAGAAATTATTGCAAATTTAGACACAAAATATGCAATAATTTCATATAATTCCGAAGGTTTTATCGGTTTTGATGAAATGAAAGAAATGCTTGAAAAATATGGAAAAGTAAAAACCGTTGAAATTACATACAACACTTTCCGTGGCAGCCGCAACTTAAGAAACCGCGACATTCATGTTTCAGAATATCTTTTTGTTTTGAAGAAATGAACTTTCTTATAGTTCAGATTTTTATAAAGATTGAGTTTCATCTTGTGCTGGCTTTTGTCTTATGTTTTTCAGCATTTTTAATGTTATAATGAATGTCTGGGACATTGTTTTAAATCTGCCCTGATGTTTTGCGGAAAGATTAATAATTTTAAGGATAAGCAGAATATGGATATAGCAAAACTTAAAGGCAAAAACGAAAAAGAAGCATATGAATATTGCAAACAGCTTATAGTTGAGTCTGCGCAGTCTGATAAGTATTATGGCGCAATAGACGATTTTGCTTCTATGCTTAATGACAGTAACTCCTATGTGCGTACAAGAGGTTTTTGTTTAATTTGCAGCCAGGCGCGTTGGGATAAAGAATGCAGAATTGAAGCAGTTTTTGAGTGCATGAAGCCGCTTTTAAATGATTCTAAACCGACGGTTGTACGTCAGTGTTTAAAAGCTTTGCATGAAGTTGTTTTGTACTGTCCTGAAATGTCGGATAAGATTGCAGATGCCGTAAAAAAAATTGATTTGAGCCGGTATAAAGACAGTATGAGTCCGCTGATAAAAAAAGATGCAGACGAACTGCTTGATATTATAGGCGTATAAAAGCTGATTAAAACGCCGGCTGCATGCAATAAAACAGTTTGATGGACTATTTTCAGTATACGGGTTTACAATAAGAAAAGAAAAACTATTTGAAAAGGCTTGCAGAATATTATTCTGCTGGAGAGTACAAGATAAATCTGCCAAAATAGTGCAGTTTATCTGCTTAAAGTTTGTGTTGCATTCACACACTTTGATTCTTGCCATCCATGGCTTGCCATTAATATGGTGTTTTTTAAGGAGAAAAAATGAATAATCACTTTTTGACTTTCAAACTTGATGGGGCACAATATGCTGCAGAAGTAAATAATGTGCAGGAAGTTCTTGAATATATGCCGGTAACAAAAGTTCCATGCGCTACTTCTTATATGGAAGGTTTGATTAATTCGCGCGGTCAGGGCATTTCTGTTGTAAACTTGCGCAAAAAGTTCGGCATGCCGGAAATTGAACCGACCAAAGAAACAAGAATCATTGTAATGGAAATTAAAAATGCAGAAGGCAAAACAGTTACTTTTGGTGCAATTGCAGATTCTGTACAGGAAGTTATTGATTTGTCAGAAAGCGAAATAGAACCGTCTCCAAAATTTGGCAACAGTATTGCCGCTCAGTTTATCCGGGGCATCGGCAAGCGCGACGATACATTCATAATAATTCTGAACATGGATCAGATTTTTTCTACAGAAGAAATAGTAAGCATTGAAAACGCCACAGCTTTGCTAAAATAAGCTTAAACTGTGCATGCAGCTGCTGTCGGTTTGTGTCTGCTGCAAACCGGCAGGCTTTGCAGACTAAACCCAAAATAATTCTGCCCGATGCAAGACAATTAAAACTGCATAAACGCAAGTCGTTTTCTGCCGGCGGTTCAATTCCGGCAGTACGGTCAGCGCAAAACGTTTATTCAGCTTCAAGCACTTGCTGCATTAAATCTTCTGTTAAGATTGTTTCATCAACATTTGCTTTAATGTTCTGTTCTTTTGCAAATCTTAAATAAAACAGTTCAACGTCAATATCTTTTTCGTTTTGCAGACCAAGAATTTCTTTTGCTGCAAGACGATATGTATACTGCTGCTCAAAATAAAGTTTTGGGTTTATGTTCTGGTCTGTTTTATAATCCACAATGATAAACTTTCCGTTTTCGTCTTGAAAAATAAGGTCAATTGAACCGCGGATTATAAAATTGTTGTGCAGAAGTTTGAAACTGTATTCTGTCTTGCAGAATCTGCCTGCTTTTTTGGCAGCAATAACTTTTCTGCCCAATTCTGAATTCAAGCAGTTTTCGGCCATAATCGAGCAGATTGTGCAGAGCTCTTCAAATCCCTCATTCTTCAAATCGTGTTGCAGCAGTTCTTTTGTTTCAAAATCAATAAAAAGCTCTTCGTTTTTTACTGCATTTTCAAGATATGCATGTGCAAGCGTTCCGAATGTGGCGTGTGTAAAACTTCTTGAAGCGCTTCTTTCGTCCTGTTCTTCAAGCGGAGAATCTTCTTCGCCCGAATTTTTTGAACCTTTTATAATCTGGTCAATTTTTTCAAAACTTGGCGAGCTTTGCGCTAAATCTGCTGTTAGATTTTGATTTTCTGTTTCTTTTTCATGCAGTTTTTCAAGACCACTTGGAGAAATGCGTTTCTGCGGAATTTCATCTTCTGTTCGTATGATTGCTGCGTCATTTAAGGCTTCAAGTTTTGTAGCTGCATTTTCTCTTAGTGTTTTTAAGTCTTGTTCTTCTTTTGTCTTAAAATTCGCATCAATTTTTTCAAGCATTTCAAAATCAAAAGGAGCATTTGCTTTATAGCTCAATTCAAAGCGGTTTACCGGTTCTGTGCCTGTTTTTTCGCCGTTTTCATTTAATATGTCTTTTTCGCCGGTAAGCATTTCAAGATAATATGCTGCAAATAATTTTTGAAGAGGATTTTTATTTTCTGCTTCGTTTTTCTCAACATCAAAAGCATCAACAAGATAAACATCTTTTTTTGCTCTTGTAATTGCAACATAAATAAGGCGTTTGAACTCTGCGTTATCTTTAAGATTTGCTTCTTCCTTTTGTTTTTTAAAGAAAAAATTCGGTACATCACCAGTTTTTATTGAAACACCGTGTTTTCTGTCAAAAAACATAATGTCTTCTTGTTCGCTCTTTGAACCCGAACAGCAGCCCAGAACAAAAACATGGTCAAATTCAAGGCCTTTGCTTTTATGAATTGTCATAATCTGAATGGCATCATCTTTTTCAACAGGACAGCTTACTTCTGCAAAACCTATTTCATCATTTTTGCCAGTAAAAAATTTTGCACTTCGTTTTGTCTGTGCCAGCTGGTCTACAATCGATGCAGTGCTTTCGCCTTCTTCCTGGTGTGCACGTACAAGTTCAAAAAGCAGGTCATATTGTTCACTTGAAAGATTAACCGTTTTATTGAGCAGGGTTTCATATCTAAAACCTGATTCATACCAGAGTTTTGTAATTGTGTCTGTAAGTGGTTCTGTCAAAACTTCGTTTTTATATTTCAGATAAAAAGCCTTAGCTTCGGCATATTTCTGATATTCTTCTGTTGAAACAGCTTCGACAGTCTGTTTTATTTTTTCATCAATTTCTTCGTGTTCAGAAAAAGCTGTATAAATGCTTGTTATTATCTGATCTTCTGTGTCTTTTTGCATTATTTTTTCTGGAATGCACGAAAGAATGAGCTGCACTGTCTGGTTTTTTAGCCCTGAAAACGGCGAGCATAAAAAAGCCGCAAAAGACATTTTATCCTGTGGATTTATGCAAAGCTTTAGAAAATTGAAAATGTCAGTTATCGGGCCGTCATCAAAAACAGATTTCTGCTGGTCAACGCTGTAAGGCAGCTCAAAACGGTTAAGATTTTTTACAAGTTCTGCATAATTTGTACGGCCTCTGCACAAAATGGCAAAATCTGCAAATTTCGGGTTGTTTCCGGCTTCTTTTTCTTTGTTATAAAGGTCATAAATCTTTTTTGCAACATAAAAAGCGACTGTTTCATCTTTGTTAAAAAAATCGTCTGTTGTTTTGTCTGGCGGAAGTTCATCGTCTTTAAGCAGATTTGTGTCAAAAATGCTTACATGCATCGGCACATTTTCTTTTGTAAGTTCAAAATCGACTTCTTTATCTTTGTACGTTGCGGCTTTTTCGTAATAAGCCTCGTACTGTTTTTTATTTTCCGTGTTTTCAAAAATGCAGCTGTTGATTCCGCTTTTGCCGATGTTGCCAAAAATCTGGTTAAACATGGCAAGAACAGCTTCAGTTGAGCGGTAATTGTTTGTCATATAAGTTTTTACTTCGCCGTCTACGGTCTTGGACAAATCTTCTGTCAGAGAATTAAAAACTGAAACATCGGCACCGCGGAATTTATAGATTGACTGTTTTTCATCGCCGACAAAATAGAGTTTGTCAGATGAAAGATTCTGTGTAAGTTTTTTTAAGAATTCGTCTTCGTCTTCGCATTTTTCTGTAAAAGCGTCATCTTTTTCGGCCAGCAAAAAAAGCATGTTGCGGTTATCGCCGTTGTTATCCTGAAATTCATCAATCATGATTTTTTTGCAGTTCTGTTTTTCCTGATTACGGATGTTTTTTTGTTCAATAAGAATTTTTAACGCAAGCGCATTTATGTCGTCAAATGAAAGACAGCCTGATTTTCGTTTTTTGCTGTTTATCTGTTCCATAAATTCGTCTAAAAGTTCGCAGATGCGCTTTAAATTTTGATAATTCATGATAAAAGCGCCGAGCGATTCAATTGTTATTTTTGACGTGTCTCTGAAATATCTAACCGTATTTCGAAATTCTGTTGTATAACCGCTTATTCTTTGGTCAAAATTAAACAAATCTATCCAGGCAAGCACTTCTGAAACATTTTTCTGTATTGTTTCAAGCTTATTTTCAAAGTCTAAAGTCTGTAAAGTACATAATTCGGGAACGTTTTCAAGAATTTGTGAAACTTGAAGGCAGTATGGCTGAGAATGCTTTTCTTCTGGTGCTTCGTCATATCTTGCTTGAATTTCTGCTAAATGTGCTGGAATTCCCCAGCCTTCATCTGGATGATCTTCGTTTATGGAGTCGCTCATCATGCGGTTCCATGTTTCAGCAATTGTGTCGCACTGAATTTTCAGTTTGCTTTCAAAAAAGTCTTTTTCGCATGTTACGTTTGTGTATTCGGTTATGGCATATATAAAAATGTTTTCTGCAAGTTCCTGCAGCTTGCCTGGTTTTGCAATTACAAGAAGTGCTTTTTCATCTTTGTGTTTTACAAGAAAACTGAAAGCATCTGCTTTGAGCGTTTCGACATCGGCAACTGTAAAATTCGGGCGGATGCCGTAAAGGTTTGCAGCCTGGCGCACAATTGTGGAACTGTAAGAATCGAGCGTTTGAATATGTGCTTTGTTAAAATCTTTTAGAGCCTGAATTGCCCGTTCTTTTTCTTCAGCCGGTGTCTGTTCGTTAGTTGCAAACTGGTTCAGTGTCTGGTAGATTCTTTGATAAATTTCTGCTGCAGCCTTATTTGTAAATGTCAAAGCTAGAATCTCTTCAACTTTGATGCCGCATGACATTACAAGCCATGCAAAACGTGTCGCGAGCACCTGTGTCTTGCCGGAACCTGCACCTGCTGCAACAACTGTGTTTACATTTCTGCAGCATGCTGCGCGCTGAGATTCATCAAGTTTTCTTTCAAGAAGGTCAAGGTATTTATAATTATCAGTCATTGTTAAAGTCCTTTTTTGCAACGGCAAATGTTGTACGGCAAATGTCTTTGTAATCGCATTTTTTGCAGTGAACATAGATTTTTACTTTCTGTCGTTCATTTTTAGTTTTGCACGAAGGTTCAAAATTTGCGTTTGTTATGTCAGATGCAAAATCTTCAAGATATTTGTCTAAAAGTGTTAAAACATCTTTTTCAAATTCTTTTGCAGTTTTTACATCTTTTGAATCTGGTACGAGTACATATGTTTTTTTAAAAACTTTTTTGTCGTTTTGTTTTTCTTGTTTTAGGCTTTGGAAAAGTCCTGTCTGTACATCATAACGGCTGTTTTTCTGCTCTTTTAAAAGCTTGTAATAAAACGGCATCTGAAAATCGTTTAAAACTTGTTTTGCATTCGGATAAAAGTTTTTCTTTTCGGGTAGAGTGCCTGTTTTGTAGTCAATGATTACTTCGCCCTGTTCATCGTTGCCCGACAAAATGCAGTCGATTTTTCCTGAAATGTCAAAATTTTTATTGAAATTACTTTTGCAGCTTTTTTCTACGCTGTTTACTTTAAAGCCTGCAAATTTGCCGTCGTTCATTTTTTTTAAAGGCTGGCAGATTTGCTTCATAAAAAGCATGATGTAGTCTGTAAAGATATTTTTCTGCGCCAGAAGCATTTCTGTAGCAAGATGACTGTTTTTTATGTCGTCCGGTTTTATCCATTCCTGTTTTTCTGTCAGTGCTCTTTCTGTTGCGTCTTCAACTATGCTTTTTACTTCAGCTTCTTTTCCTTTGTCAGAAAGGTCAGGCAGGCTTTTGCCGTCTTTTGCAAAAGTGTCAAAAACGAGCTCAACTATTTTGTGGCAGATGTTGCCAAAATCGAACTGTCCCATAAGTTCAACACCTGCATTTTGTTCTTTAAGATGAAGCACTTTTTTGAAAAGCCACTTCCTCTGGCATGGAAAAAAGTTTTTCAAATCAGTCTGTGAAATCTGCTGTTTTTCACTGCTGCCATAAATCAAAGACTGCTTTGCCTTTTCTTTAAGAATGTCTGATTTTGTAAAATCCAGCTGTGTATTTTTCTGCTTTTCTTTCCAGTTTAAAAAAGACTGTTTTTGCTGTTCAGTAATTGCAGACGGTTTTGGCGCATCTTCAGAAAGCTGATAGTTCTGTTCATTTTATAAAAAATCTTAGCTGTCGAGGTAATTGTAATCTTCCGGGTTTGAAGCTTTTAAAATATTTTTTTCAATAAAAAAGGTGTGTGGAATTGCAAAGCCGTCAAAACTGTTTGTGCTGCTTGAGAAAAATGCGTGTTCTCTGCCGGTTTTGGCATAAAGCCTTATATATGCTTCGCTTGCGCCTTCGTTGTCGCTTGCGCCAAGTTCTTTGCGTTTTTTTTCATTCAAGAAGCTGAGTTCTTTAAAAGGAACAGTTAAATCTTTTTGGTTTGCATTGATTATAAAATGATAATCAAAATATGCGTCTGCTGCGGTACGATAGTCAAAAACTGAAATGCAGACATTTTTGGGCTTTTGCGGTGTATAAATGTTTGCGTTCAACTCTTCAAGGAAAAAATCAAAGGGATTTTCAATTTCGAGATTGAGCTTGCTTGCATATTCTTTTTCAATTGCACTATATTTTGACAGTTCTGCAATGCAGACACCGATTATATTGTTTTTGTCGTTTGGCCAGATTTTATCGTCTGTTAAAAACTGTGCTTCAAAATTGTGCCATTCTTCTTTGATTGTCTTAAAAGATTTTGACATGCAGATTGAATTCAAACAGCTTTTTAAATTTTTATAGCGTTCAAGTGCGCCTTTTAAAATTTCAAGTTCTTTTGACGTTTCGGACTGTTCTTTTTCAAGATTTTCTGCCTGTTTAATTCTGTCTTCAAATGCTTCTTCAAGCGGGTCAACTCTTGCACCGTTTTTTGTATAAGAGCAGATGCTTCTTGATTCAAGCGCAACCTGTACGATTTTTTCGTTGAGTTCAGGTTTCTGCCATGGCACAAAACCGTCCTGCAGAATGGTGCGCATTGTTTCAAGGTTAAAATCGTTTTTTACGCACGAATCAATTTCGCTGAAAATTCTTCCTGCACTGTTTTGTGTATAAGGGATGCCTGACCTTATTGCATATGGAACGCAGTAATTTTTTAGTTCTCTTTCGATATAACTGCGATAAGATGAAAGATTTGGCACAGTCAATGCAATGTCTGACCAGGCGACATTCTGCTTTGCATTCAATTCACGGATTTTTAAAACAGTGCGCCGCAGTTCCATTCTTGCATTTGGATAGAGCAGACATTCTGGTTTTTCTGCATTTTGCGGCAGACGTACTAAAGTTGCGTTGCATTGTTCAATTTTTTCTTTATAGTCATTGAAATCTTTGAGCTGTTCCGGGTGAAAAATTACGAAATGATACTTTTGGCTTATGTCGTTAAGTTCAACCCATGCAGGATCAAACATTTTGGCTTTGTCCAGAAATTCTGAATATTTGTCATAAAGGCTGTTGTAAACGCGGTCTTCATCATCTTCAATTGATGTTTCTGCACTGCCACCATTTTTTTTAATGAATTTTGATTTCCATAAAGACAAAGAAGGAAGAATTGCAGCAAGCCAGTCTGTAAAATGCATTGAATTGTCTGCAAACTGGTCATTAATCAGAGGGTGCAGAAATGAAGGCTTGCCGGCTTTGACCAGTCTGCTGTTTTCTTTTATTAATGTGCGGACAAATAATTTCCGCAAGGTTTCTGGAATGCAGCTTTTTTGTCTGTCATGTACCTGTGCAAATTCATTTTTAAAAGCGTCCCAGACAAGCCACTTTTCAAGTGCAACAGCACGGCAGCCGGTTTTACTGCTGTTTTTTATTGTCCAGTCTGTCCATGTTTCCATTGCAATTGTTGAAGGAAAAACAAACTTTACGTTTTCTTCATTTATGAAGTCACAGATTACTTCTTCGGTTGTTCTAAAATCTTCTTTTGCAGTCATTCTTTTATTTTAGCATGAGTAATTAAAATATGTCATGAGTTTCATGTTCCATTAAAATATAGTTCAAACTATGGCGAAAATGAATTTATTATGTTAAAATATAGTCCTATGAAGTCGCTTAGCGTTCAACCTGGTAAACCGACACCTGCTGGTGCAACTATTGAGCACGATGGTGTAAATTTTACGGTTTTTACGCGTAATGGAACACGTGTTTTTCTTGATATTTTTGAAAACGAATCTTCTGATGTGCCATATTTTTCTGTTGAATTTGACCCGTCAATAAATAAAACCGGTGATATCTGGCATATTAAGGTTTTAAATCTTACGGCCGGTGCATTGTATTTATTTCGCGTAGACGGTCCGTTCAAACCAGAACTTGGCCACAGGTTCAATAAAAAGCAGTATCTGCTTGACCCTTATGCAAAGGCTTTGACAAATACGTCTGTTTTTAAAAATCTTCCGCCGGATTATGCACCGCCTGTTGATGTAATGGACATTGAATTTGCAAAGACAATGCCTGCTGCTGGTTTTCCAAAGTGCATTGTAATTGATGATGAATTTGACTGGCAGGGCGACCGTCCGCTTAATTATCCGTTGAATCACTGTATTATTTATGAAACAAATCTTCGTGGATTTACTAAAAGCGAAACTGCAAAAACTTCTGCACCGGGCACATATCGTGGATTAATCGAAAAGATTCCGTATCTGCGTGAACTGGGCGTTACAAGCGTTGAGCTTTTGCCGATTCATGAATTTGATGCGTATGAAACTACAAACGTAAACCCAAAAGACGGAAACCGTTTGAAAAATTACTGGGGCTACAGCACTATTTCGTTTTTTGCGCCAAAAGCTTCTTATGCTGCATCTAAAGAACCAGGCGGACAGGTTGCAGAATTTAAAACAATGGTGCGCGAAATGCACAAAGCCGGTCTTGAAGTAATTCTCGACATTGTGTTTAACCATACGGCAGAAGGAAACGAACACGGAATAACGTTGAATTTCAGAGGACTTGATAATTCAATTTATTATATTTTGTGTGAAAACCAGAAGCAATATTACACAAATTATTCCGGCTGCGGAAACACTTTTAACTGTAATCATCCGATTGTGCGTGAATATATTCTGGATTGTCTTAAATATTGGGTTATCAATATGCATGTTGACGGTTTCAGATTTGATTTAGGCTCAATTTTGGGTAGAGACAGCAAAGGCGCATTGATGTCAAATCCGCCTGTTCTTGAATGGATTGCAGAAGACGCAATCCTTCGCGATACAAAAATAATTGCAGAAGCATGGGATGCAGGCGGTGCTTATCAGGTCGGCTGTTTCCCCGGCGGCCGATGGGCAGAGTGGAATGACAGATTCCGCGATGATATCCGCCGTTTTTGGCGTGGCGATGATTTTCTTGCAACGGCTGCTGCAACCCGTGTTGCGGGCAGTTCAGATTTGTATTCAAATGACGGCCGGAAACCGTTTCATTCAATCAATTTTATAACAAGCCACGACGGCTTTACAATGAACGACCTTGTTTCGTACAACGGAAAGCATAACGATGAAAACGGCGAAAACAACCATGATGGAAGCGATAATAATTCAAGCTACAATTATGGCTTCGAAGGACCGGCTTCAAATGTGGCAATTGAAACTATCCGTTCAAGACAGATAAAAAACATTATGCTGACGCTTCTGCTTTCTCAAGGCACACCTATGATGCTTGCCGGAGATGAATTCAGAAGAACACAGAACGGAAATAATAACGCATATTGTCAGGACAATGAACTTTCATGGATTGATTGGACTTTGAAAGACAAATATGATGATGTATTCAGATTTGTTCAGAAAGCAATTGCGTTCAGAAAAAAGCATCCGGCATTGCGTCGTCCAGAATTTTTTACAGGTAAAGATACATCTTTAAATTCCATGAAAGATATAACATGGTATGATGAGCTTGGCGAGTCGCCGGACTGGTCAAAGCTTGATCATTTTCTGGCGTTCAGGCTTGATGGAAGCAGGGCAGAAATAGTTGCAGACATTGACGACAACGATTTCTTTTTGATGATGAATTCTTCAACAAAAGATGTAACTGTAACGCTGCCTCCTCCGGGGCCCGGCAAAAAATGGCTTCGTTGTGTAGATACTTCTGTTGAGGCTCCTAATGATTTTCTGCCGGAGAACGAAGAAGAAATGCTTGAAGAACAGTCTGTTTACGTGCTTCCGGCACGAAGCTTTGCAATTTTGCTTAGCAGATAGGTTTTGCTGAACCTGTCCTTGATTTGAACTTTTTTGGCTTTAATATTTCTTGTTTTAGAAAAAGCCTTTTGAAAATTATAGAGTTGGGGTTGTCTTAATTATTTACAGACAGTCACTTCGTATTCCATTTGGAGGAAATATGGAATTTAATGCAGAGGAATTCAAAGAGAACCTTACGGCACGTTTAAAGCGTCAGTACGGCAAAGACATTACACAGGCAAGCAGCCATGATTTGTTTGATGCCGTTTCTGCTTCTGCCCAGGAACTTATTATGGACAACTGGATGCGCACCCGCCGTGAATATGAGAAAAAACCGACACGTCAGGTTTATTATCTTTCAGCAGAGTTTTTGATGGGTCGTGCCCTCAGCAACAACTTAATCAATACACTTATAAAAGATTCTGTAGTTGATGTTTTAAAATCATTGAATATTGATTATAACTTGATTGAAGACCAGGAACCGGATGCAGGCCTTGGAAACGGCGGTCTGGGTCGTCTTGCAGCTTGTTTCCTTGATTCACTTGCAACCCTCGATTATCCGGGTCATGGTTATGGAATCCGCTATGAATACGGAATGTTCGAACAGCATATTGAAAACGGCTATCAGGTTGAATATCCGGATAACTGGCTTGTTCACCGCGACCCATGGGAAGTAAAGAGAAGCGACCTCGCTGTTACAGTAAAATTCGGTGGAAATGTTGCTGTTGCAAAATGGCCTAATGACACAGACAGATTCTATGTAGAAAATGCCGAAGAAATTATTGCAACACCATATGATATGCCGATTGTCGGCTATGACACAAACACTGTAAACACTCTCCGTTTGTGGCAGGCTTCTTCGCCGGCTGGTTTTGACCTGCAGCTTTTTAATGACATGCAGTATAATCGTGCAGTTGAAAAGCAGAATGATGCGGAAAACATTTCTCGTGTTCTGTATCCAAATGATTCAGGCCCTTCTGGAAAAGCACTGCGCTTAAAGCAGCAGTATTTCTTCTCTTCTGCAAGTTTGCAGGATTTGGTGCGCCACTTTGTAAGCGAATATGGCACAGACTTCCGTAAATTCCCGGAATATCATGTCATTCAGCTTAATGATACACATCCTGTTGTTGCAATTCCTGAACTTATGCGCATTCTTATGGATGAATATGGTTTGGGCTGGGATGAATCTTGGAGCATTGTTACAAAGACTTTTGCATATACAAACCATACAATTCTTGCAGAAGCACTTGAAAAATGGCCGATTAATATTTTCCAGGGTCTTTTACCTCGAATTTATCAGATTGTTGAAGAAATTAACCGCCGTCTTGTTATGGAACTTCGAGATAAATATCCGACTGATTATTCAAAACAGAACAAAATGGCAATCATCAACAACGGTATGATTCACATGGCATGGCTTGCAATTCACGGCTGTTTCAGCGTAAACGGCGTTGCTGCCCTTCATACAGAGCTTTTGAAAACACAGGAACTTAAAGACTGGTATGATCTTTATCCAAAGAAATTCAACAACAAGACAAACGGTGTAACACAGCGCCGCTGGCTTTTGTGTGCAAACCCAAGCCTTGCAAAGTTCATTACAGACAAAATAGGCGACGGCTGGCAGAAAGATCTTTCTAAACTCAAAGGCCTTGAAAAATTTGCAGATGACGAAGCAACACTTAAAGAATTCCTTGCAATTAAACAGGAAAACAAAGAGCGCCTTGCAACTTATCTTAAAGAAACACAGAATGAATTCCTTGATCCGGAATCAATTTTTGATGTTCAGATTAAACGTCTGCACGAATATAAACGCCAGCTTTTGAACATTCTGCACATTATGTACCTTTACAATCGTCTGCTTGATGATCCGAGCTATAATCCGCCGGCACGCACATTTATTTTTGGTGCAAAAGCAGCTTCTGGTTACAGACGCGCTAAAACAATCATCAAGCTTATCAACACAGTTGCAGAAAGAATCAACAATGACCGCCGTGTAAGAGGAAAACTCCGCGTTGTTTTTGTTGAAAACTATCGTGTAAGCGTTGCAGAAAAACTTTTCCCTGCGTCAGATGTTTCTGAACAGATTTCAACTGCCGGAAAAGAAGCTTCTGGAACAGGAAACATGAAGTTTATGATAAATGGTGCCGTAACAATCGGAACACTCGACGGTGCAAACATTGAGATTGTTGAAGAAGCCGGTGCAGAAAATGCATTCATTTTTGGTCTTACAGCTGAAGAAATAATCAAGATTGAAAGCGAACACAGCTATAATCCTCAGAAATATCTTGAGAGAAATCCACAGCTTGCAAAAGTTATGAACCAGCTCATTGACGGCACATACGATCCGACACACCAGCTTTTCAGAGAAATCTATGATTCTCTGGTTTATGGCGTTGAAGGTCAGCGTCCTGATGTTTATTATGTTCTTGCTGATTTTGCTGCTTATGTTGAAGCACAGGAAAAAATTGCAGAAACATATACGGACCGCATGAAATGGGCAAAGATGGCTCTTTTGAACATTGCCCGTTCAGGCAAATTCTCTTCAGACCGCACAATCGAAGATTATGTCCGCGACATCTGGAAACTTAAGCGCGTCGAAGTAAAATAAACGCCGAAGATTCAGTTTAAAAAGAATTTGTAAGGGAATCCTTGAAAATATTTCGGGGATTCTCTTTTTTTGCTTTTGTTAAAAATCAATTTTTCACTTGCAAAAATTTAAACCTTTCTGCAAAATTAGCTTATGAATCAAAGCTTTTTTATAATAGGCCAGCAGGTGCTTATTCTGTTTATAATGATTTTTGTCGGGTTTATATGTGCAAAACGCAGTTTCTTTTCAGAAGAAGGCATAAAATGCATTACAAACTTTGTCCTTTATATAATTATTCCATGTGTCATTATCAATTCGTTTCATCGCGAATTTGACTCTGCAATGATGGGAAATCTTCTGAAAGCATTTTTTGCAGCTGTTTTTGTGCATTCACTTAACATTATAGTGGTGAATCTTCTGGTGCACGACAAAGATGAATGCCGCGAGCGTGTCTTGAAATTTGCTTCGATTTTTTCGAACTGCGGTTACATGGCGCTGCCGCTTCAGGAAGTTCTGCTTGGCCAGGACGGAGTGTTTTTAGGCGCAGTTTTTATTGCTGTTTTCAATATTTTTAACTGGACTTACGGGCTTTTTCTTATGGGTGGAAAAGGAACAAAAATTTCTTTTAAAACTGTTTTTTTAAACCCGGGCGTAATCGGCATTATTATCGGGCTGCTGTTTTTCTTGACCCCGCTTAAACTGCCGCATATTCTGCTTGCTCCACTTCAAAGTTTTGCTTCTATGAATACACCGCTTCCGACTATTGTAATTGGTTTTTATCTTGCACGCGTGCCTGGCTTGAGCGTTTTAAAAGATGCAAAACTCTGTCTTGCGTTGCTTCTGCGCCTTGTTATTCTGCCTGTTGCCGAAATGATTTTGCTTTATCTGTTTGGTTTAAGAGGCAGCCTGCTTGCTTCTATTGTTATTGCTGCATCTGCGCCTTGTGCTGCAAATACTGCAATGTTTGCCGGAAAATTCGGCAGAGACACCAGCCTTTCTGTTACGCTTGTGTCTGTTTCAACGCTTTTTTCTATTTTGACAATGCCGGTCATTGTTCAGTTTTGTATGCGCTAAAAGGAATATTAAAATGAAGCTTTTTGTATTAAGACATGGTGAAACCTGTATGAATTCACTGAATCAGGTTTGCGGAATAAGTAATGTAGCCCTTTCTGAAAAAGGAAAATCGCAGGCTTTTGAAGCTGCCGAAAAATTAAAGCAGAAGCTTAACGGCACAAAAATCGATGCAGTTTTTGTTTCGCCGCTGCTTCGTGCGCAGGAAACTGCACAGGCTGTTCAGACTGTGCTTTCAAAAACAGGTCTGCTGCCGGGCAGTTTTTCTGTTGATGAACGGCTCATCGAACAGAATTACGGCAAATTTGAAGGCAAAAACCGCCTTGATAAATCGTTTGAAGAAAGCAAGCGGCAGTTTGCAGACAAATCGCATGAACAGGAATCTCTGCTTTCTGTGGCATATCGCGTTTATGATTTTCTTGAAGAACTTAACCGTAACAAAGATAAATATAATTCTGTTCTTCTGGTAACTCATGGTGCTGTCTGCCGGATGATATGCAGTTATTTTAACAGCATGACAAACGAAGAATTCGGTGCATGGCGTGCCATAAACTGCCAGATTGATGAATACGAAATGTAATCATAGCTGACAGCCGGGCAAATTTTTCACATGAACAAAAAAAAGCTTATTGCGCATAAACTGCACAATAAGCCTTTTTATAGAATTTAGCTTAAAAAATGATGCAGAATGTTTGGAAAAAAATTCTGCACAAATCAATTAATTGAAATATTCATCGCCTGTGCCATAGTTATCAACAACAAAGTCAATGTCTTTGTCGCCACGGCCGCTCAAGTTTACAAGAATTGATTTCTTTGGGTTTTCTTTTGCGTAACGCATGGCGAAAGCAACAGCATGGCTTGATTCAAGGGCTGGAATAATTCCTTCGTAACGTGAAAGCTTATAGAATGATTCAAGACATTCTTTGTCGTTTGCTGTTACATATGAAACGCGGCCAGTGTCTTTCAACATACAGTGTTCTGGTCCGCTTCCCGGATAATCAAGACCGGATGCAATTGAATAAACTGGAGCAGGGTCGCCTTTTTCGTCTGTTAAAAGATATGTTTTCATTCCGTGCAGAACACCTTCTTTGCCATAGCTTAAGCTGCATGCATGGTCGCCAAGCTGCAGAGAGCGTCCGCTTGGTTCAACACCAAAAAGTGCAACATCTTCGTCTGCAATAAAGCCAGAAAAAATGCCCATTGCATTTGAACCGCCGCCGACACAGGCTGTAACAGCATCTGGCAGTTCACCTGTCATTTCAAGGAACTGTTCACGTGCTTCAACACCAATTACGTGCTGAAAATCGCGTACCATCATTGGGAAAGGATGCGGACCCATTACAGAACCGATGCAGTAAAGTGAATTTTCCGGATCTTTAAGATAAGCATCAAAAGCGCTGTCAACGGCTTCTTTTAATGTTTTCTGTCCGTGTGTAACAGATACAACGTTTGCGCCCAAAAGCTTCATGCGGACAACATTCGGATGCTGTTTTGCAATATCAACTTCGCCCATATGAATGTCGCATTCAAGACCAAAGTAAGCTGCAGCTGTTGCAAGTGCAACACCATGCTGACCGGCACCAGTTTCTGCAATAATCTTTTTTTTGCCCATGTATTTTGCAAGAAGTGCTTCGCCCATGCAGTGGTTAAGTTTATGTGCACCAGAATGGTTCAAATCTTCGCGTTTAAGATAAATGCGTCCGCCACAATGTTCGCTTAAACGTTTGCAGTAATAAACCGGTGTCGGGCGTCCCTGAAAATGCTTGCGTATTGAGCGCAGTTCATTGATAAAATCATGTGATTTGCTGATTGTAAAATATGCATCATTTATGCGGTTCATTTCTTTCTGAAGTTCTTCAGAAACATAGCTTCCGCCCCATTTGCCGAAATATCCTTTTTCATCTGGAAACTGCTTTAAATAATCTTTCATTTTTTACTCCTTTTAAAACTCCGCATTAACGGCCGGAAGCGCTGAACTGTCAGTCTGTAAATGCAACGCATTTGAAAACTGCAGTGGAAATCATTTCCTGTGCTTCACGTGTTTTTTTTGTATCTTTGTATAGTGACAAAAATGCAATAATTTTCTAATTAAATAGAACCGTCGGTTCTTTGTGAAGAAACTACACCTTTTCAGAGTTCTTGTCAATAGTAATTTAGCTTTTTTTATAAAAAAATTATTTTTTTTGAAAATTTCAAATTTTATGATATTCATGCTTTTGTCTTTCTTTCGCAGTATTGTGTTTTCAAGGTTCGTTTTTCTTGACGTGTTTTAGAAACGGCTTTATCATTAATTTGCATGTTCTTTAAATCTTTTTAATTTTTGGAAATGACTCAATGGTTATCTTGAAAAACTTCTTTTTGAATTTTGAAAGATGTCCAAATATAAATTTTGCCGCTTTGTTTCTGCGGAAAGAGGAGAATTCATGTTCATTAACAACATTCGGGTAAAGCCTAAACTGATTGGCGGTTTCTTTTTAATAGCGCTTCTTTCCGCTTTAATATTGAGTTATGCGTTGTCAGCAATGAATACGATAACTCAAAAATTTGTATCAAATACAACTGAATTTGAAAATCTTGTTGTTGTTCCAAAAGAGCTGCAGATTCAAGTAAAGCAGCTGCTTATTGTGCTGAATACTGCAAAAATTGAACAGAATGCAGGTCATCTCGACTTGAAAAAATCTATGGCAGCTGTTTCAAATGCACGCAGTACAATTGATGCACAGTTTGAGCATCTTGAATCTGCAAATGTAAGCTATAAAGTTGGAACGGCTGTGCAGAATGCAAAAAAGAACATAGCATCGTTTAATGCAAATCTTGACAGGTTGATTTCTTTGACTGTGTCTTTAAACGGTGCTTCAAATGAAGAACTTGTTGAACTGTATGCTTCCGTTATGTCAAATGGAAATGAAGTTGATGCAGAATTGACACAGCTTCACTCAATAATCAGTGAATATGCAAAGGAACAGACAGATGCTACGAAAAAGAGTTCGAATAAACTCGTTGCTTCAACAATGATGCTTGCATGTGCTTCTATTGTATTTTCTTTAATAATTGGTCTTATCATTGCACTTTCAATTGGAACTCCTCTTGTTTCTTTCTTAAAGGCTATGCAATGCATTGCTGAAGGCGATATGCTGATGACAGAAGTAAACAAAGAAGAGCAGGAGCATATAAACAACCGGAAAGATGAAATTGGACAGCTTGGCAATGCACTTGCAACGCTTGTTGCTTCTGTAAGTGAAGTTGCAGCGTCGATAATTGAGGCAAGTACACAAGTTGCTTCTGGAAGCCGTGAAATCAGCATGACAAGCCAGAACGTTTCTTCTGGTGCTTCTGAACAGGCTGCATCTACAGAAGAGATTTCTTCTACAATGGAACAGATGGCTTCTAACATACGGCAAAATGCTGATAATGCAATTGCAACTGCAAGCATTGCAGAGAAAAACGTTGAATCAAGCACAAAAGGCGGCGAGGCTGTTGCAAAAACTGTAGAAGCAATGAAAAGTATTGCAACAAAAATTGCAATTATTGAGGACATTGCTTCTCAGACAAACTTGCTCGCGCTTAATGCTGCAATTGAAGCTGCCCGTGCAGGCGATGCCGGTCGTGGTTTTGCCGTTGTTGCAAGCGAAGTTCGAAAACTTGCAGAACGAAGCCAGATTGCGGCTACAGAAATCAGTGAACTTTCTCAGTCGAGTGTAACAGTTGCAGAAGAAAGCGGTGTGCTTATTTCTTCTATAATTCCAGATATTCAGAAAACAGCTGAACTTGTGCAGGAAATTACATCAGCCAGCAGAGAGCAGGATGTTGGAGCACAGCAGATTAATAAAGCAATTCTCCAGATGGATTCTGTAACACAGCAGAATGCATCTGTTTCAGAAGAACTTGCTTCTATGGCAAAAGAGCTTTCTTCTGAGGCAGAAGTGCTTCTCAACAGTGTTCAGTTCTTTAGAATTGATGCATCAAAAATCAAAAGCACAAAGAAACAGCCTAAACGGCTTATGCCGCCTGTTTCTGTAGATTATGATGAAGACATTGTATCTGCACCGAAAAAAACTGTCATTTCAGACGATTTTGATGATTTATATGGCGCAGAGCCGGATATTTCTGATAAAACATCATTTAATGATGAATATAAGCCGTCTGTAAATTCTGGAATTTCAGATTCTGATTTTGAAGAGTTTTAATAAAACCAGCTGCGTTTAAAGAACGCACAGTTTTTTAATAGTTAACAGACAAAAAAAGCTGTTCATGGAAGCGTGAAAACTTTCATAAACAGCTTTTTTTATGGTTGTTCAAAACCGAAAACAGCAGAATGTGTATTTCGTTTTTGCCGGTAACTGCTTTTAGCAGATTACGCCTTTTGTTGATGGAATTGCATTCGGTGCACGTTCATCAATTGAAACAGCAGCTCTGATTGCGCGGCCGGCAGCTTTAAAAAGACCTTCCATTTTGTGGTGGTCGCTTCTTCCTCTTATTGTGTCCAAATGAAGGTTGCATTTTGCCGTACTTACAAAACCCTGCCAGAAGTCTTCGAAACAGTCTGTCTGAAAAGTTGTGCAGACTGCGGCTGGTTCCTGGCATGAAGCAACTGTGCCGCCTACAAGTGGTGTTCCAGAAAGTTCAGAATTGCATACCAAAAAAGGTCTGCCGCCAAAATCTACGGCTGCCTGGCATAAAGATTCATCCATTGGATAAATGAAGAAACCTGCACGCAAAATGCCTTTGCGGTTGCCCAAAGCTTTGTCAAAAGCGGTTCCGAGTGCAATTCCTGTATCTTCAATTAAGTGATGCTGGTCAACGTCTAAATCGCCGCGCAAAACGCCTTCAAGGTCAAACATGCCGTGTTTGCAGAATGCACTGAGCATATGATTAAAAAAGCCGATCGGGCAGTCTAGATTGCATTTGCCTGTGCCGTCAAGATTTAGCTTCAGTTCAATTTGTGTTTCTGCAGTTGCACGGCTTATGCGGACTGCGCGCGAAGTGTTTGTGCTTATCCGCTCGCATGCCGGCTGTGCAATGCTGTTTTTAATTGGTGAAGCATGGCGTTCACAGGCTGGCTGTGCAAGTCTTAAATCTTCTTCTGTTTCTTCGATTTCGTCAAACATATTGTTTATTCTGCAACCTTTCTAAGTTCATATTCCAAAATATCTGTTGCACCCAATGCCTTTAATTTTGGCATAAGTGTTGGAACTTCAGATTTCTTTACAGCAATTTTAATTGCAAAACCTCCGTTTCCGTACAATGGAGAAACAGTCGGTGAACGCATTGCCGGAAGTGCTTTTACAAGTGCTTCAAATTTATCCTGTGCAACATTCATTTCGAGCATTACGCGGTCCCGTGCGTTTAAAACAGAAGTAAAAAGCATTTTCAGTTCCATGATTTTCTGTTTTTTTGCAGGATCCTGCATTGCTGCTTTTGAGGCGAACATTCTTGTAGAACTTTTCATAAGAACGTCAACAATGCGCAGGTCGTTTTCGATTAATGTTCTTCCTGTTGCTGTGTTGTCAACAATCATGTCTGCATCATCTGGTGGAAATACTTCTGTTGCACCGTATGTGCGTACGATAAGGTGGTCGATTTTCTTTTCTTTCAGCCAGCGCTCTGCAATGTGTTCATATTCTGTTGCAACGATGATGCGTTTTTTAAGAAGTTCTTTGTCGTCGATTGAATTTGGAACTGCTGCTACAATTTTTACCGGGTCAAAACCAAGATCCATAATTTCTTCAACATCTGCATTTGTTTCTTCAATCCAGTCGCGGCCTGTAAAACCAACATCATGTGCTCCAAGTTCAAGCAGTTTTCCGATGTTCTGTGGCTTCATTACTTTTGCTTCAAGGTCATCCTGGTTTACAGTTGGTCTGTATGCGCGCTCCGGCAGTTTAATGCTTATGCCGGCACCTGCAAAAAGTTCCGTAACGTTTTCATAAATTCTGCCTTTTGGCAGCAAAATTTTAAGCTTTTCCATATTATTATGCTCCTATTAATTTTATCGGTTAAAATATGTCTCTTCTTTTGTGTACATATTCATTAATTACAACTGAAAATGCATCATTTTTATATATGGGAATAAAAAAAATGTCAGCCTTTTGGGCTGACGTCTTTTATTCAAAAAAAATGCACATGCATAGCCCAGATTTTCTATGAATTTTTGAGAATATGGTGATGTACATGATGCTTTGCATATTTCATACACATGAGTAAAAATGAAATAAGCTGTTTTGTCAAGGCATATGATTTATGTTTCTGTTCATAAAAAATATAAATCATTTAGCACAAAACTGTGTCAATGTTTTTACGAGCAGCTTGATGTCAATCGGTTTTGAGAGATGACCGTTCATTCCTGCATCGAATGCGTTTTTCTTATCTTCGTCAAATGCATTTGCTGTCATTGCAATAATCGGAATTTTCGTGTAGTCGTCATTTTTTAAGCTTCGTATTTCTTTTGTTGCCTGATATCCGTTCATGTAAGGCATCTGCACGTCCATCAGAATAAAGTCGTAATAATCTGGTGCATGATTTTTCACTTTATCAACGGCAACAGAACCGTCATCTGCTTCTTCAATAATAAGTTTTTCATCAGAAAGCAGTTCGTGTGCAATTTCCATGTTAAATTCATTGTCTTCAACTATAAGGACACGTTTGCCTTTCAAAAAAATATGGTTTGTTTCATTTAAACCTGCATCGGATTCTGATATGTTTTTCTGTTCGCAGATTTTAAAATCAAAGAAAGTTTTTACCGTTGTGCCTTTTCCAAGTTCACTTTCAATCTGAATTTCTCCGCCCATCATGTCGATGAGCCTTTTGACAATTGACATGCCAAGACCGGTTCCTTCAATTCCGCTTTTTGTAGAATTAGATGCCCTCGAAAACTCTTCGTAAATATGAGAAAGATATTCTTTGCTCATGCCTATTCCATTATCTTTGACAATGCAGACAAAAGAAGCCGTGCCTTTGCTGTTATTTTCAATCTGTTCAATGCAGTAATCTACGCTGCCGCCCTGTTTTGTGTATTTAACTGCGTTGCTTAAGATGTTCAAGAGAATCTGTTTAAAATGAAGTTTATCTGCGTAAATACAATAGTTTTTTATGTTCTTTAATTCGTAATTAAAATTGATTTTTTTTGAACTTGCTGAAAACTGAATGATTTCAAGCATTTCTTCCGTTATGGTTTTGATATTTTCAGGAGAAGAATCAATTTTTACTTTGCCGCTTTCAATTCGGCTCATGTCAAGAACATCGTTTATAAGATGCAGAAGATGTTCGTTTGAAGTTTTTACTTTTTCAAGATAATTTGCTGCTTTCTCTTTATCATCAAGGTTTTTTTCTGCAAGTTCTGTAAAACCTTTTATTGCGTTCATCGGGGTTCGTATATCGTGGCTCATATTGAACAGGAATGTAGATTTTGCTTTATTTGCAGCTTCTGCCTTTGCCTTTTGTTCTGAAAGAATTTCTTTCTGTTCGTTTTCTTTTCTTATTATGTAATCGCGGTCTTGAATTGTTGTAATAATGTGGCTGTCATCAATTTTTAAAATCGTAAGTTCATAATATTTAGGTGAACCTGTTCTGTTATCCTGATACTGAATGGAGAAGAGAAGGTTGTCGTTTATCTGGTTTTCAGAATTGATGATTTCGCCGGACAGCAGGTTTTTGATTGTGTCTGTAGACATACATTCTTTTAAAATTCCGCGGTATTCTTCCAGAACGACAGAATCTATGTAATTTGCAAAATCTTCTGAAAAAGAATTTCCTTTATACCATTGAGCAAATTTTTTTTCAGCTTCATATGGAATGTATGAATTGTCATTGAGATTTACGTAGCAGATAGATTCATAATAATCGCCCATAATTTCAAGAATATCTGTTTTTCTTTTTGATTCGTTTGTCTGCTCAATCTGGGTTCTTACAAGTTCATCAACGTTGCTCGTGCCAATCATAAACTGTTTTTGAGAAAACCAGTTTTCGGTGCGGATAATTTTAATTCTGTAATAGCGGATGATTCCGTTTATATCCTGCCGGTAATTGATATAGAAATCTTTATGTTCTGTAAGCTTAGCTTTTATGTTGCTGATGTTGAGCTGCTGCATAAACATATCAAGGTCTTCTTTGTAAATAGATTTATTGCAAAGCTCTATAAATTCAGTTAAAGACAATTTCTGGTTTAAATATTCATGGTTCTTTTTAAACTCTGGAGTAATGCGGATATTTTCAATAAAATTTTCATCAAGGTTTGCAATATAAACTGAGTCATAGTCATCAGCAAGGCTTGTAATGTAAATGTCTTTTTTCTGCTGTTCAACTGTTTCTGTTCTGTTAATAAAACCGACAAGCAATTTTCCGTTTTCTTCATATTTTTTTGGTTTGACAACCCGCATTTCATAATACTGGTTAAGCCCTGTGTGAATGTCGATAAAGCTCATGTCAAAACGTGTTTTATCTTTCATCTGTTTACGCAGAAACGAAATATCTGTGCAGCGTTTTACCAGGTCTTTATAATCAGGGTGAACGTCGTTTTGAATATATTTGCTGCATGATTCAGAAAATGTTGCCTTTCCATCATTATAATTTTTTGAAAGGTATTCTGAACGTCTGAATGTTTCAAAACTGCCGTCGAGCGTGTTGACAGAATAAATTGATTCATATGCGTTGCCTACGGCGCTGATAATTTCGTTTCTTTCCTGCTGCTCGTGGATTTCGTCATCAACATCGTAGAAGCCGATTATTATTTTGTTTTCTTCCCCGGAAATCTTTGATTTTGCACATTTCACGGCATAGTAGCGGATTTTGTTGTTGATATACATTCTTATATTGAATGTGTATCTTTTTTTGGAAGCAAGTTCTTCTTTGATAAATTCTTTGCTGAGTTTTTTAATTATAAGCTGATGATCATCTTTGTATACGTTCTTTTTTATAAAAAGAAGCCTGTCAGCAAAAAAATCGCCTGTTGTTTCTAATGTTTTTGTGCCTTGATTTTCATTGAAAGTCTCGTTTATAAAAGTCTGATAGTTATTTGTTTCAAGGTCTACGTAATAAATGCCTTCGTAGTCGGCAGAAATTGCGTCTGCAATTGAAGCAAATTTGTTTTTTTCTTTCTGATGAAGTTCAATAAGGAATTTTTCTCTTTCGGATGTAACATTAAAGCTGTAAATTGCAACACATATAAGCATAAAACCCATCGAATAGAATGCTGCATCCGGAAAAAGCATCTGGAGAATTCCAAATAAAAAAGGAATTGCTGAAAAGAATGCTGTCGAAATGTAAATTCTGTTTTTAGATCCTCTTGTTTTAATTAATGCTGCAAAAGAATAGCACATGATAAAAATATAGTAAGAAAACTGTATGTAGAAAGAATAATTTCTCAAAGGGGTCGGCAGATATTCGCAGTTTTGATTTATATTAAAAATGTTTTTGAAGAAAAGATTCTGCATTAAAAAGCCGAGCTGGATTGTTAGTATGCACGAACGGACAATATCTATATTTTTCTTTGAATTTTTGCTTATTTTAAGATATTCATTCATGTAGCCGGCCCACATAAAAGCAGACAGGGCTGCACCTATGTGAAATGCATATGTAGAAATATAAAGTGCATAATAATTTACAAAAAGTTTGGGGCTGACGCACAAACCCCATATTCCGTCAACAAGACTGAAAATAATGAAAAATAAAAGAAGTATTGCAAAAGGTTTCTGCTTGTTATTGTTATCGCATGTGCGTATAACTCTGTTGAAAATAATTATTTCTACGAGCATGCTTACACAAGCAATGCAGGCATACATTATACCAAAATCCATAAAAACACTCCGATAGAAATACTGAAAATTTTAAAAGTTGTAGATAAGGATATATAAAAGAATTATAGCATGTGTTAGTGATAAATTGCAGAATATTATTTATAACACGGTTTTAAAAATGTAAAATATAAAAAGATTTCTTATGTAAATCTATATATCATAGAATGATGTGTATGAATATTTTTACGTATGAAAAGGAGATAAATTTGCGTATTTTAAATTTCAGTGTTAAGATGTATTAAATCACCAAATAAATATTAAAAAATGCTTGAAAACTGAAATCTATAAGAAGGAAAATTTATTTATGAGTGATTCTACAAAAGATGACGAACGAAATGTTACTCATAAAGTATTGATTGTTGACGATTCTGAAATTAACAGAGATTTGCTGACAGAAATGCTTGAACCGGAATATCTTGTTCAACAGGCAGAAGATGGAGCAGTAGCTCTGGATTTGATGAAAAAGTCAAGAAGCGAATATTCCTGTGTATTGCTTGACTTGAATATGACATGTGTCAACGGCTATGAAGTTTTAAGTCATATGAAAGCAAACGGCTGGCTTAATTCTCTTCCTGTCATCATAATCAGTGCAGAAGAAAATGTTGAATTGATTAAAAAAGCCTATAGTCTTGGTGCAATTGATTATATAAACAGACCTTTCGACATGGAAATTGTAAAGCGGCGTGTCCGCAATACAATTGCAGTCTATTCAAAGCAGAAAAAACTTGCGCAGATGGTTGTTCATCAGGTTAATGAAAACGAACGCACAAGCAATATGCTGCTTACAATTCTTGGATACATAATTGAATTCCGCAATAAAGAGTCTGGTGATCATATTGAAAATGTAAGTATTTTGACGGGAATTTTCCTTGAAAAGTTGATGCAGAAAACAGACAAGTACAATATTGACAAGTCTATGATAAAAATCATAGTAAAAGCTGCGGCTCTTCACGATGCCGGAAAAATATCTGTTCCTGAAAATATATTAAACAAACCGGGACCTCTTACTTCGGAAGAATTTGATGTTATGAAACTTCATACATTAAACGGTGCCGAAATGCTTAACTCATGCAAACAATATCAGGAAGAACCAATAGTAAAAACGGCATATAAAATCTGCCGCTGGCATCATGAACGATATGACGGCAAAGGTTATCCAGACGGACTTGTCGGAGATGATATTCCGATTGAAGCTCAGGTTGTGGCTCTTGCCGATGTTTATGATGCACTTACAAGTGTGCGTTGTTATAAAAATGCTTATACACATGAAGAAGCAATCGGCATGATTCTTAATGGCGAATGTGGAAAATTTAATCCGAAGCTGATTCTGATATTGCGTGAAAATTCAGTAAAGCTTCCTAATCTGATTATGAATGCAAAATCACAGAAAGCACTTTTCCAGAACAGAGCAAATTAATAGGACGATTTTATGACACCCGAAGAATTTTATACTAATATTCAGTCAAGTTATGAAGAAATTTCAGCCAGGCTTATGACAGATGAGCGTATTGTCCGCTTTTTAAATAAATTTCTTGCAATAGATGATTTTTCACTTTTGCAGCAGGCGTATCAGGATAATAAACCCCGTGATATTTTTATGTATGCACACCGGCTGAAAGGAATTGCATTAAATTTAAGCCTTTCGAACCTTGGAAAATATACATCTGAGCTTACAGAACTTTATAGAAATGACGATGCGCCGGATGCTGTAAAAGCAAAGGAACTTTTTGAAACTATAAAAAGTGAATACAGCAAATTAGCTGAATTAATTCCGCAGGTTAAAGACGGTTCCAGCAGCTAGAAAATGCTTTTTATGGATGTGGCGCTTTTATTGTGCAATGTTTTTTAAACAGATTCTAAAAATGCCGTTTTGGCACTTTCATAAAATGATAAAGCCTTCAGAAATTATCTAAAAAATAATCTCTGAAGGCTTTGCTTTTGAATGGGATGTGAATTTTAAATCGTTGAAATAGAACGGCTTAAAATTCTCGTTTTGAAGCAGTTTTTATTTTACAGCTTTTTTCAAAGCTTCAAGTTTATCAAGCTTTTCCCATGAGAATTCATTTCGTCCGAAATGACCATAAGCAGCAGTCGGCTGGTAAACTGGTTTCTTTAAATCGAGTGTTTTGATGATTCCTGCTGGAGAACAGTCGAAAACTTCGTTTATTGCCTTTGAAAGAGATTCTTCGCTTACAGTTCCTGTTCCGAATGTATCGACCATGATTGAAACTGGATATGGAACACCGATTGCATATGCCAGCTGAATTTCGCATCTTTCGGCAAAACCTGCTGCAACAACATGTTTTGCAATGTAGCGTGCCATATATGCAGCTGAGCGGTCAACTTTTGACGGGTCTTTGCCAGAGAATGCGCCACCGCCGTGCCTTCCCATTCCGCCGTATGTATCAACTATAATTTTTCGGCCTGTCAAACCTGTGTCGCCGAATGGACCGCCTACGACAAATCTTCCTGTCGGGTTTACAAAGAACTTTGTCGTTTTATCAATCAAGCCTGTCGGTTCAAGAACCGGAAGGATAATCTTATTTATTACTGTTTCTTTGATTTCGTTATATTCAATTTCCGGGTTGTGCTGGTGCGAAATTACAACGGTATCAATGCGTTTTGGCTTGTTGCCTTCGTATTCAATTGTAACCTGGCTTTTGGCATCTGGTCTAAGCCAGCCGATTTTGCCACTTTTGCGCAGGTCTGTTGCCTGGTGCAAAAGTTTGTGTGCATACATGATTGGTGCCGGCATTAATTCTGGTGTTTCTGAACATGCAAAACCGAACATCATGCCCTGGTCGCCTGCACCCTGCTGGCCTTCAAATTCTTTTAAGCCTGTACCGGCAACGCCCTGGTTGATATCTGGCGACTGTGAGTGGATCATATTGAGGACAGCCATTGAATCGCAGTCAAGACCGAAATCTGAATCTGTGTAACCAATGTCGCGGGCAACTTTGCGTGCAATGTCCTGTACATCTACATAGGTGCGTGTTGTAATTTCGCCGCCAACCATAACAAGTGCGGTTGAAGCAAAAGTTTCACAGGCAACGTGACTTTCCGGGTCGTCTTTAAGACATGCATCAAGAATTGCGTCAGAAATTTGATCGCAAAGTTTATCCGGGTGCCCTTCACCTACAGATTCTGATGTAAAAAGGTAATGTTTGTTAGATAAGATAGAACTCATTCAGAGCCTCCTATTTAGCAAGTTTAAGTTCTGCTACGAGAACTTTTTCCGCCTGCAATTTGGATAAATCAGCGGATTAGATATGTATTTATCGATATTATATTTAATCGCTTTTTATTGGGCAATATGAAAAATCCTGTTTAATGCAGAATTTACTTATAAAAAACGAAAACTGTGAAGATTTTCTTCACAAAATAATTTTCATGTAGTATAATCAGTAAGGCTAGGCATGCAAGTTTTACTTGTGGTTTGTCAAATATTGTTTTTAGGGAAAAGATATGGCATTATACAAAAATTATTTGAAGACTCAGAAAAAGTGCAAAGTTACTTTTGAGTTGAGCGCAGAAGCTGCGAATGGAGCTGAAAAAGTTTGGCTTGCCGGTGATTTCAATAGCTGGAGCAGCCTTGATACACCAATGAAAAAGAACAAGGACGGCAGCTTTTCTGTTCAGTTGACACTTGAAACTGGAAATGAATATCAGTTCCGTTATTTGCTTGACGGCAAA
>JAKSTS010000029.1 GCA_024402455.1 Treponemataceae bacterium | reverse complement strand
ATGCCGAATTTAGTTCGGCATCTCAAGAGTGGATAAGATTTGTACATTGATGAGATCCCGAACCAAGTTCGGGATATTACAGAAATGTTTCATCTATAATGTCATCATATGTAACAATTTCCATTATATAATTTAACGCAACTATTATATAATGTTTTAGTTCATCAGCAAGATAAAAATCACCTGTTTCAGATTCAATTTTTTTCAGTAATTGAGATTCTGTATCTTGTATCAATGTTGTATCTTCTAATTTTTCTCCTAATACATCATAATATAAAAAGTTTTTTTTATTAGCCAATTCTTCCTCGTAAAATTTTGTATAAACTATTCTAGCACCGAAATTTAACTGTTTACTTTCTTTTTCTTTTGAAATTATTACTTTTAAAAAATCATTGTAGTAAAATGAGTCTATATCGTATTTTCCTTTAAGAATTATTTTTATCATTTAAATTCATTCTCCATATCTGACTTTTATTCGGTTATTACCATCTTGTATTTCCAATGTTGGACGACCTGCAGAACCAGCCCTTATTTTTGCAAAAACATAAAAACAAGCGGTTCTGCTTCAAAATAAAACAGTCAGCTGCAGGCTTTAAATATTTAGTTAATTCAATTTTTTGAGTGATGCATTTGAAACGACCCACTCGCCTTTCTGCTTCTGCACGTCTACAACTGCATAACAGCCTTCTGCCAGTGGACCTGGGTTTATTACAGTTGTTTTTCCGATTGTATCAATGCCAATTGCTTCGTGGATATGTCCTGAAACAGCAAGCAGAGGCTGATATGTTTCGATAAATTCACGGTACAAGGCAGAACCAACATGAATGCCAGCACTGATTAAATCAACTTTTGCATCTTTTGGAGGGTTGTGCGAAATGATTATCAGGTTTGACCATTCAAGAGAAGCTTCGTTTTGTTGTTCTGCTTCCATTTTTTCTGCCGGTTTTTCAGATTCATTTTCTGCATCTTCTTCGTCAAAAGGATAATCTTCGTATTCGGCAGAATATTCTGTAACCATATTAAGGTCGCTTAAAAGTTCTTCTTCTGTGCGTTCGTTCGGCGAAAGACCCGAAAATTTTGAACCGCCGCCCGAACCGACAAATGCAAGCCCGTCTCTAAAAACCATCGAGCCCTGCACAGAAACGTCACGTTTTTCAAGTTCTTCAAGAAATGACGGTTCGTCGCAGTTGCCTAAAACTGCATAAAGCACCGGCGATTTATCCGAAAGCATTTCAAGTACAGGCATAGCCTTGTCTGCTTCGTTTACATTTGTAAAATCTCCTGCAAATAATACTGCATCTGCTTTTTTAAACTCATCATCAAGTTTTGCAAGATTTGCTGTATCTGCATGAATATCTGATAAAACCAATAAATGCATAAAACCTCCACAAAGTTTCTAAAACCGAAGTTACTGGAAACCTTTGCAACATAATTATAACCGGTTGAAAAAAAATCAATTTTTATAGCCAGTTTTGAAAATTAAAGCCTGAAGATGAATGCAAAGTACAAACTTTTCAGGCAAAATTTTCATTAAATATTTTTCATTACTTCAAGCAGCTTCTGCATCTGCTCGTCTGTTCCGATTGTAATGCGAACAAAATTTCTGATTACATCAATGTCAAAAAAGCGGACGAGAATGCCCTGCTTTTTTATAGCTTCATAAACATCTTTGCCTGAAACACCGTTTTTTGAAACAAGCACGAAATTTGTACTTGAAGGAATTACATTCCAGCCTGATTTAACAAGTTCCGTACAAAAATTATCTCTTGTGTTCATAACTTTGCGGCAGTTTTCTGCATACCATTCGATATTCTGGCAAGCAGTAATTGCAGCCGCCTGACAGAATGCATCTGCCGGAAAATGATTGAACGAATTTTTTGTTGTTGTAAGTGCAGCTGCAAGTTCAGGTGCACCAACTGCAAAACCTAAACGCATTCCGGCAAAAGACATGCTTTTTGAAAAAGTGCGGATAACAAGCAGATTTTTATATTTTTTCAAAAGCGGCAGAACCGTAAAACCTGAAAAATCTGCATAAGCTTCGTCTACGACAAAAACTTTATCTTTTGGATATGTTTCAAGCATTTTTTCGATTTCTTTTAAAGACAAAGCTTTTCCTGTCGGTGCATTTGGATTTGCAAAAATCATGCCGGTTGAATCAATTTTAAGCATTGCTTCTGTATCAAGTGAAAAATCCGGTTTAAGTGGAACTTTTGCAAGCGTTATGCCGTAATAACCGGCATAAACCGGATAAAAGCTGTATGAAAATTCCGGAGAAACAACAGGCTTGTTGTCATCAAAAAAGGCATAAAAAACAAAAGAAAGCACTTCATCAGAACCGTTACCGCAGAAAATCATGTCTTCTGTAATTTCAAAATCTAAAGCAGGCTGTTCTTTTGAAGGAACCAAAACACCGCCTGTTTTATTCAGGCTTGCAGCAATTGCCCGTTTCAATTCATGCGAATCAGGGTCAGGATACAAAGCAAGCTTTTGAATGTCAAAATTTTTTAAAGTTTCTTTGATTTTTGGAGTCGGCGGATAGGGATTTTCATTTGCATTTAATTTAATATATTCCCTGTCTTTTGGCTGTTCACCTGGCTTATAAGGATTCAAATTCTGTAATCTTTGTGCAAACATAAATATGTGCCTCTGTTTAAATATTGGGACTCAAAACAACAGATTTCTGAAAGCTGTATATTAAGTCTAAATCTGAGTATAAAACACCATAAAATAAAAAAAAAGCACTTTTTAAAGCTTTTTATTGAGAAATACCCGAAATTCTGTTATTATCTATATTATGGATTCAACATCTGATATTTATACACTTTTACGCCTTTATGGCAAAAAACACCACAGAACACAGATTTCTGTTGAAGAATTTTGCAATTATCTCATTAAATATGCACAGCACTATGTGACTGAGCAGCCTGATCTTGCAAAATATACAAAAACACCAAGAGAAGCTTTGCTCAATGAACTTGCAGTTCTTGCATCAACAAACAAAGTTATCCTCAAGGAAGAAGACGGAAATCAAATAATTGTAATTTCTGCATATTTCCGCGAAAATGTTAATGCACGTTACAAGCAGATGGCAACAAATCCTTCTACTCCATACCCGATTCCATCAGATTTGCCAAAAGATTTTCCGCAGGAATTAATCAGTCAGCAGGACGCAGGAACAATTATCTATGATCTGCTTGACGGCAAAGAACATGGCGAAAATGTCATTTATTCACTTGTTTTCAGACATGAAATTGCACCGGTTCTTCTTCCACAGGGAGTTTCTGCAGACTTTTTGATGCAGTCTTCAATTGCAAAGCTCAGAGACTTGATGAACCACGGTGAACAGCACGATTATTTCCTTCAAAAATTGATGACGTCAAACGGCGGAAGAAGCCTTGCAGTCAAAAACTTTTTCAATCTTTTTACTTCAAATGAAGAAGAAACAATCATAAAATTCAGGGAAGCAGGCGACTGTTATTACTTTTTGAACCAGCTTTTCCTGTTTGTCCGCCAGGATTTTGAGAAAATTAAAGACAAAACCGCCGAAGATGTTGATCTGCTTCAGGCTGTTTATATCTCTGAACTCTGTGCATCTTATTACAAAAACAAGGTTCAGCTTAATCTGCAGAGAGACACAGCCTTAAAGAATCTTGAACTTTCACTTGGAAAAGCACCTTATTATTTCGATGCCAATGCAATTGCAAAATTTGTCGATTCACGCGGTGTTCCGCTGCTTGGTCAGTATTCGGAAGATGATTTAAACGAATATCTTGTAAAATCAACAACACCAAACGGCAACGCACACATGCCGCCTCTTCTGACATTCAAAACAGAAGACGACACACGTTACTTTGTACTTACAGAAAAAACCATGCCGCTTTTGATGAAACTCTGTACGGAAGCACGAAAAACCGTTCATGATTCTGTAACAAAAGAATGGTTCGGTCTTCTCCAGAGATTCCAGACTGTTCCGGCAATGAAAAACGTCAAAGATTTTGACGAACATCTTGAAGAAGTTGTAAAGTCAACAGAACCGATTCTGCATTCTCTGCTGAATGCACCGTTCTTAAAAACTGTCTATTACGACGAAATGGACAACAAGTCTTTTTCACAGGAAAATTTCTGTTTCTTCAACGACGGAGAACTTCTTCCTTACAGCGAACTTTTAATGCTGACACCTCATTCTGTATTGTCTGACGCAAAGATTCTTTTGCCTGTCTGGTACACACTTCCAGGCATTTCTTTTATTCTTTCGCTGTTTTTGGGACGTGGCAGCATGTTCAAAAAATCAAAGAACAAAAAGAAATCAAAGAAAGAAAAGCCTTCAAAATCATTAGAAAAGAAGGCACATTCTTCTTCAACACTTTCTGTTTCTGCTGCAGACAGCTCAAAATCGCAGAATTTCAGTGGCAGCAAAAAAGATGAATTCAAAATGGCAGCAGCCTCAATTGAAAAGATTCTTGTTCCGCCGGATTCTTCCCTTGATTCAGAATTGACTTCTTATTTGAACGAATGGAACCATTTGCTCGATAAAGAAGCAAAGAAAAACCTTACAGAAGACGTAAATTCCCTCATCAGAGATTACCTGAGAAAAATTTTGCGCACAGCTTCTCCTGGTTCTTTTACAGCTGAACGCATAAATGAACTGGCAGAAACCCTTGTTAAAACTCCGGCTTTGCAAAAAATAAATGACCATGCAAATCTGCATATGTATATTCAGCTTTACATGCTCCGTTTGATTAAAAAAGCTTAAGTTTTTGCTTCAAAAAGATTTCTGAAGAAAGCTGCTTAAAAATAAATGCTTTAAGCAGCTTTTTTTTTATCTTTGTCAAATTTCAGTTTAATCCCCCCCCCGTCTCTATGGCCTTTCGGTTTATATTGTCCTAAAAAAAAAGCATTACAGACAGATTCATTTCCACTTGTTCCGGCACAGCACTTTATGTTTTCTTTAAAACAGACATTGGAATATCCATACAAATAAATTTTTTCCTTTTTTTGTAAAATTTCACATAAAACACAGATTTTTTTTGAAAAACTGACAAAATTTTTCATTTTTTCTCAATAGATATATGTGCGTTTTGTAACGTGCTGCTGCACGCATTATTAAAGGCCCGTAACAGCAAAAGGAGCAAATCTATGAAAAATCTTAACAGTATAATTCTCGAAGGCAATTGCGTAAGAGACCCGAATGTAACAATTACAGCAAAAGGAACAGCCATCTGCACATTTTCAATTGCAAGCAACCGCATTTATAAAGTTGGCGAGACTTTTGAAAAAGAAGTTTCTTTTTTTGATATTGAAGCATGGGGAAAACTTGCAGAACGTGTTTCTCATCAATGCAAAAAAGGAAGAGGTGTTCGCGTTGTTGGCCGGTTAAAACAAAGCCGCTGGGAAGACACAAACGGCAAAAAGAATTCAAAAATCCGCATTGTTGCAGAAAATGTTGAATTTAAACCAGAAAATAAATTTCAAATTCCTGTTCAGCAAACTGCCGCACCAGCACAGCCGGCTCAACAAGAAGAAATTTCTGTTTTTTAATCTTGTACAAACAAACGCACACTAAAAAAATTGAAAACACAGGCTTTTAATGATTGTGTTCTTAAACTTCTGCATTAACTGCCAGAAATTATGGCAGCAGAAACAAAGGAAAAGTCACTTTATAAAACTTTTCAGTTTATGTTTTGCAAGCAGGTACAGGATGCACAAAAAATGCCTCTAAAAATTTAAATTTTTAGAGGCAGCTTTTATATCATTTAAATTAATCATTCTTAAGACAAACCGCGCACAGCAAAAAGTTTTGTGTCCAAAATCTCAGGCTATTTATGCCGGGGTTTTGCACTGCCCTTTTTGCCGCCATAATTATTCCGCTGTGGCGCACCGTTTTTTGCTTTTCTGCCAGAATTTGCAGAATATGTGCCTGACCGGCCGGCATTTTGAGCGCGCTGCGACTGTGTATATTCTGTCATTGCACGGCGTTCTTCCATTTTTTCGGGCGAATAAAAACCTTCTTTCCAGTTGAACCGCGAAATTTCTGGCAAAGGTTTTCCGGTATGAAAAGAAGACATAATCTGTTTGAAATCGCTTTTTTTGACATCTGTTTTTGATAAATCAACAAGAAAATGCGTAAAACCAAGTTCTTTAAGCGACTTTACTTTATCAAGAATTGAAAACGGCTGTTCCGGCATAACAAAAGAACCGTCTTTCGTTGAAAGTGTTTTGAACAGAGAACCTTCCCTGTCTTTGAAATAAAGAAAATCATAAGATTCAGGCAGCTCAAACCTCATTCTGAACAATGCCGGATATGCAAAAAGCGTAATCATTGCCCGCTTTCTCTGGTTTGGTTCATAAGTTGCTTCAATATTCCGCTTTGAATTTTCAAGCGGAGTAATAAGCCCGGTTATTCCCTGATTTTCAAGCCATGAAACAGCCCAGCGATTGAATGTATAAAGATAAGGTCCGGCAATCATAAACACTTTATGAGCCTTAAGCATTGCAATATGTGCAGGATTATTTACAACCCAGTTCGTAAAACCTTCTGCAACAAGCTGAGCAATAACTTCAGAAAGGCTGTCTTCTTTATCCTGCGGCATATATGGATCTAACGAAATGAAAATCTGACGCTTTGAAAACGGCAGCTTTTCTTTTGTTTCCAGCAAAGCTGCCTGTGTCTGGCTGTTCAGTTCAAGAATAACCCTTACAGGCTGTTCTGTTTGAACTGCATACATATCTTTTATTGTTGAAACCTGAACATAAAGCCCGTCCGGCATTAAATCAAGGCTGCTTTTCTCAAGTGGAGTCAAGTCAAGTACAGGCAGTTCCTGTGCACCAGGCTGTGCTCTGTAGCGGCTTATGTCATTTGGCAAAACGCGGGGATAGCGCTTTGACATTGATTTTGTCTGAATAAGATAAACAGAATCACCTGTTCCAAACCCCTGCGGAATATCAACCCAGTTCTTTTCGCCATCTTCAAAAATTGATTTAATTTTGTGGCTTTCGCGGACAGAATCATCTTTCTTATGCAGACGGATTGAATCGCCAATGTCTGGGTCGTATGTTCCGCCTTTTATTACAGCGTAACAGCCTTTTGCACTGCTTGAATCACCAGACTTCTGGCCTTCAAACTCTGGAACCATTCTTTTGACCTGTGTAATTTTTCCAAGATAAATGCCTGTTCCAGATGCCTGTTTCGGATTCAGGATATTTTCTGCTTTTGAAGACGTATACCAATAAAGGGTTTTTTCACGGGCAAAATCTGTAGAAAGCATGCGTTTTGCCGTTGCAACAGCACCTTTTTTATCTTCCTGCCAATGGTCAATCATATACCGATAAGCCGAAACAACACTTCCTACATATTCAGCGCTTTTCATTCGGCCTTCAATTTTAAAAGAATCAACACCGGCTGTAATTAAATCAGGCACACGTTCAATCAACTGAAGGTCATATGGAGAAAAATAAAATCCCTGTTCAAGATTTCCATTAACTTCTGCTTCGTAAAGACGGCGGCAGGCCTGTGTACACATGCCGCGGTTTGCAGATTTTCCGCCTAAATAACTTGAAAATAAACAAAGTCCAGATTCGCTGACACAAAGAGCACCATGCACAAAAACTTCAATTTCAACATTTGTACGCTCTTTTATCTGCTTAATTTCATCAAGACCAAGTTCACGAGCAAGAACAACACGCTTAAAACCGCTTCTACTCATTGTATTTGCAGCTTTGGCACTGGCAATATTCATTTGTGTCGAGGCATGCAGACGAAGATTTGGAAAAAACTGCTGAACCATTCGGACAACACCAAAATCCTGTACAATAAGCCCGTCCGGACCAATTTTATCAAGATACGCAAGGAAACGATACATGCGTTCTGTTTCATATTCTTCAAGAACAGTGTTTACTGTAACAAAAATTTTTTTGCCCTGCCGGTGAACGGAATTAACCGCAGCTTCAAACTGGTTCCATGCAAAATTTGTTGTACGCAAACGCGCATTGAAACTTTTTAAACCTAAATAAACAGCGTCTGCACCTTCGCCAATTGCTGCATCAAGTGCTTCAATATTTCCAGCAGGAGCCAATAATTCTGCCATAATTTTTCCTTTTATGAAAATTCTGGTTATTTCTAAAAATTCACAGAAACTGAATTTTCTAGAACCTTTTAATTATACAGTCACTTTAAAGAAAATTTTTAAAGACTGCATATTTAATTCGTTTATATAAAATGGTTCTAACAGTTGCAATTGCTAGAACCACCCTAAATTTTTTATGAACATTTAAAGACAGTAAAAATAAAAACAGCCTATGAATATGTAAAACAATATTTGTATTCTATCGAAAATCTAAAAATATGTGAATCTCTAAAAAATGAGCTTTAAGAACAAATGATAAAAACGAAGAAGCTGAAAAATTTCAGCATAGCAGCAGAGCAAGTCTTTATTCTAAACTGATAAGAATCTTCAAACTTCTCCGTTTTTTATTTTTACGCTTCAGCAAGTTTTTCAGCCAGAAGCTTTAAGCCTTCAACCATAGCCTGATGCTCATGTGGTGCAATTCGGGCATACAAAGTTTCAGGTGTATCACCCGGCATAACAGGAACACGCTTTTGAAGAAGAATTGTGCCTGTGTCACAACCTGCATCTACAAGATGAATTGTAATGCCAGATTCTTTTTCGCCTGCAGCAAGAACTGCTTCGTGCACATGATGGCCGAACATTCCGACACCGCCGAATTTTGGCAAAAGTGCCGGATGAAGATTGATGATTTTGCCAGAATAGCTGTCAAGAATTTCGCCGCCCAAAACTGTTAAAAAACCAGCAAGAACAATGGCTTCAATTTTATATTCTTTACACAATTCCAGAACTTTTGCAGAAACAGCAAAACGTTTTTCATCGCGTGTTGCTGTTTTTGCTTTTTCACCCAAAAGCAAAGACGGCGATGCAATAAAAGCCGGAATATTTGCTTTTTTTGCACGTTCAACGGCAAAAGCAGAAGATGAGCTTGAAACAACAAGTGCAATATTATACGGGCATGTTTCTCCACGATTATTCATAGCCTGCTCTTCATCAATAAGAGCCTGGAGATTTGTTCCGCCACCAGAAACAAGAACTGCAGTTTTTACAGGTTTATTCACTTCTGTCACCTATTCAAAAAGAACTGCTTCAGCCTGTGTTTCTACTTTCTTTCCTGCACGTGCAACACGACCAATTTTGTAAGCTTTCATAGAAGCATTCAAACCTGCATTTGCAGAAGAAGCAAATTCTTCAAATGCCTTGACAATGCTGTCTGCTTTTGCAGCTTCAACAGCAAGAACAAGTCCGATGCCCATATTAAATGTATTGAACATTCTTGAAGGATCTGCACCAAGACGTTCAAGTTCTGCAAAAACAGGTGGAATCTTCCAGCTGCCTTTTTTAATAATTGAAACGAGCGTTTTGTCTGTATACATTCGTGGAATGTTTTCGTAAAAACCACCACCTGTAATATGCGACATTCCATGAATTGCATTTGTACCGTCTGTTCCACGGAATTTTTCAAGAATAGAAAGAACAGGCCTTACATAAATACGTGTAGGTTCAAGCAAAACCTCGCCAATAGTGCGGCCTTCAAAAGGTGCGTTATAATCTTTTACAAGTTTGCGGACAAGAGAAAAACCATTTGAATGAACACCGGTTGAAGAAAGACCAATAAGAACATCGCCTTCTTTTATAGCTTCTCCTGTTATAATGTTCTGTTTTTCAACAATGCCAACACCAAAACCAGCTATATCATATTTGCCTTTGTCATAAAAACCAGGCATTTCAGCAGTTTCACCACCAAGCAAAGCACAGTCTGAATCAACACAACCATCAGCAACACCTTTTACAAGGTCGGCAGCAATCGAAGCATCAAGATTGCCGCATGCAATATAGTCAAGAAAGTACAGAGGTTTTGCACCTGTACACAAAATATCATTAACACTCATTGCTACACAGTCAATTCCAACTGTGTCATATTTTTTCATTGCAAACGCAATATCAAGTTTTGTTCCAACACCGTCTGTTCCGCTAACCATAACCGGTTCTTTCATTCCTGCGGGAACAGCAAACATTCCGGCAAAACTGCCCAAACCGTTAAGAACACCAGGGATTTGTGTGCGCTTTGCATGAGCTTTGTATTTGTCTACAGCTCGGTAACCTTCTTCAACGTCTACGCCAGACTGTCTGTAATCAATCATATTTTCTCCTATAAGATAAAGGGAGGTTCTGAAAATGCAGTTTTCAGAACCAGCTTTGAAAACCTAATTTGTGTTTGTTAAAGGTCAACACCACGGCCGCCGTTTTCACATGCTTCTTCAGCAAGTTTTTTACGGAATTCCAAAAGCTTTTTCTTAAGTTCCGGGTATTTTACAGCTAAAATTTCAAGTGCAAGATAAGCAGCATTTGCAGCATTGTTTATGCCAACTGTAGCAACTGGAATTTGACGTGGCATTTGAACGATTGAAAGAAGTGCATCCATGCCGCCCAGACCATTAGAAGCTCTGCCTTTCGCATCAGCACTCATGCATTCAAGAGGAATTCCAATAACAGGCAAAACAGTCATAGACGCAATTACACCAGGAAGATGCGCAGCAAGCCCTGCACCGGCAATGATTACTTCTGCACCACTTTCTTCAACAGCTTTTACGGTTTGTGCCAGAAGAGCACCAGAACGATGTGCAGACAAAATAAAAGCTTCGTATTCAACGCCGAATTCAGCAAGAACAGATGAGGCTTTTTTCATTGTGTCTGTATCAGATTTTGAACCAAAGAAAATTGCTACTTTCATGCAATAACACCTTTTATCAAGTTTTATCGGCGGCTTTTGCATAAGCGCAATCAACGCAGCCCGGCATAAACCGGGTATGATTCCTTTTATGCAACAGCTACTTTCTTAACAGTTGTTTTTACAAATTTTAGGAAAGCTTTGTTGTCCACAGCCTGAGCTGACAGGCAGAAAGGAATTGCATCAAGTTTAATATTTTTGATTCGTCTCAAAGATAATCTTTAAATCTTCTGCACGAATAAAAAATATGCGACTCATAAACAGAAATGATGTGATTAGCAAAGCTCTTATTTACTTACAGGAATGGAAATAGACAAAACCTGCAGCAAATAAAATTATATGAGCCGTCGATAACGAAATGTATCAAATAAGCGCATAAAATGCAAGCAAATTCGAAATTCAGGCTTTTACTTGAAATTTATCAGGGAAATCTAAAAACAGAATTGAACAAGAGCAGCAAGAATCAAAGGAATCAGAACATTATCAAAATCTTTAAGCGGAAGCATTTCAACAAACATGCCGACAAATCCGCAGATAAGTCCATAAAATGCATTATTTGTAACTAAACTTGATAAAAGAAAAATTACACAAAAGCAAGAAAGGCTTCCAACTACAGATTTTCCGCCTGTGAATGGAATTTTTACCCTGCCGAACATTTTGCCAAACAAACTTGCAAAACCGTCGCCTGCAGCAAGACCTAAAATGCCGACAGCTGCGGCTGTTTCGTTAAAAAAAAGTGCCGTTAAAATTACACCGCAGCACAATGTTACAGGTCCAAGAACAAAACGATTTTCATCTCTTTTTCTTGCAGCTGCTTCTGTTATGGCCGAAAGCAAAGGAACTTTTATGCCATGCATACGCAGATTTTCTGCAACAATATACACAGCAAGCATTGCTGCAAGACCGCATATTGTAAGTGTATAAAAATAATGCAACGCAACAGGAACAAAAATCGTGCACAAATGAACTGATTTTCTAAAGATTTCTTTTCGGATTGTAATGCTTCTGCTTCTAAGCAAGATGCCTTTCTGATGCATTAAATGTTCTTTACAGATGCCAGATTCGACAGCTGAAATTTCTGACAATGGAACGGCAGCACTAACAGAAGTACTATTCATATCAGAAGTTAAAGCATTCATAAAAGAACTCCTAATCAAAACAAAAGCCAAATACAGAAAGCCCGGCCAGAAAAACCAGCCGGACTGTTTTCAGATTACCTGCTTTTCAACTCCTATCGTGTATTTTTCAGAGTTGGCTGCGTAAGCACTTTTTCGTCCTGCAATGTTCTTGGAATATCAAAATACAAAGCAGGTTCAAAAGGACTTACAGGATAACGCAAATACTGCATATTCTGTGCTGCAAGGTTACTTCCATCAAGACGCACTAATGTTTCCTGATTTCTTGTAAGTGCATCCCATGCACGCATTGATTCTGCCATATAAACCATTGCAAGAGCATTTTGGTTACTGTCGCCTGTACGGAACGAAAGCTTGCCAAGCGTTACACCGAAGTTGTTAGTTGCTTTCATATAATTCTCAACCAAATCAGCATCTTCAGCCTGAACCTGCGGGAAAAGAAGTCCTTTCTGGGCTTTATATTTAGCAAACACATCAACAAAACGCTGATAATAACCTTGTGCAGCGAAATTATCGTCTCGCAAAGACAAAGTATTTGCAAGAGAAAGAAGCAGATGCAAATCTGTACCGTTTTCTTCTGCTGAAGCAATAAACGAAGCTAATGCATCAATGTAATTCTTCTTGCCATATTGTATGTAACCAATACGATAACGTATAGAAGAAGTATCATTATCATATTCAACAGCATGAAGATAGTTACGCAATGCATTGTCATTGTCGCCAGATATAAAATAGTCAAGATCTGCCATGTCAGCATACAAAAGACCTATTTCTTTGCCAGCTTCAAGACTGCTTGCATCTTTTTCTGCTTCAAAAAGCGAAATTCCTTTTACATAAATTTCTTCAGACTTCAAATATTCCTGCTGATCCGTATACAATTCACCAAGCAATCGATACGTATCAATATTTTTAAGTATGCGGCTCTTTGTTTTAGTTTTTGCTTTTGCAAAAACATCAAGAGCATATTCAAGCTGACTTTGTGCCTTAGAAATATCCGCAGTATAAATGAAATAACGTGCGTAATTATAATATGCTTCCGGCACAGTCGGATCTGCAACAATTGTACGTTCAAGCAAAGCACGGACATCTTCAATGTAAGCACGAAGATATTCTTCTGCCGGAGTCAATTCACCATAAAGCTTGTCGAGCAAATAGCTGCTCAATTCAAGAATATCAGGTGCACTCAAAGCCTGAATCTTCTTTGGTCCAAGTTTTTTATCCGGATAGAAATGATTCTTGAGCGGCAAAACTTCGCGCAAGTTATCTGTACGGATATAATATTTAAGCATCTTTGCAAGATACGGATCTAACTGACCGTACAAATCAAGCACTGTTTCATATTGTGCACGGGCAAGCTCAAATTTTTCAGGGTCTTCATTGCAAGCCCATTCAAGATAAATATCGCCAAGAAGCAGCATGCCATCCGGATCGTTAATAAATCTGTCAAGAACCTTTCGGCGGACAATTTCTTCTGCTTCTGAATATTTAAGCTCGTCATACAGCTTCATTTCTGCATATTCAAGACCACCGCGTTTATCTTTTGGGAAGAAGAACAATATCCATTCATACATCTGGCTTGCACGTTCATATTGTCTCTTTTCGCGATAACCCTGTGCATATTTAAAGAACCAGCTCTTTTTCTTCTTAAAATCTGTAGCTGCAATAAATTTCTCTTCTGACAGAGGGTAATATTCACCTTCAAGAAGAGTATAACCTTCTTTATAAAGCAGTTCTGCACGAACAGGATCGTACACAAAAGTCTTTCCAAGGAAGAGTGTTGAAGCCGCAAGAACAAAAATAAACAGACAAACCGCAATAAATGGAATAATTCTGTTTTTAAGCTGATATTCCGTTGTCTGCTTATAAGCTTCGTATTGTGCAGCCGTTCGTTTTTCGTAATTTCTCGGAACATCAATAACCTTGTCAATCATCTTGCCGACATGATTTGCAAGCTGACGGACAGGGGTCTTTTTGATGACCATGCGGACAAGCTTTACATTCTCTTCTTCTGTAAACTGATCTTCGATAAGAAGTTTTTCAATTTCAACACGAAGATTCAGTGGATAATAATTTAAATTCTCTATAAATTTCTGATATTCATCATTTGAGAACTGACCGTCGACAATGTCCTCTTCTTCACTTTCAGTTGATTGCTTTTTCTTTACAGGAGCAACAACTTCAGTAACATCAGAAAATCCTGGAATACTGAAATCATCAGCTTCATCTGAAGCTGCTTCAGGTTCTGTATCAAAACCTTCAAGTTTAAAGCCAGAAGGAGCATCATCTGCCGACGGTTCCTCAGCAGGTTTATTATCTGCAGCTGGCATTTCAAAACCTGCTTCGTTATTAAGATTCATATTTACTTCAGGAGTTTCATCCAACCCCTTGTTTGAATCCAGTTTGTCATCAAGATCAAAATCAGGAAGGTCAAGCGAATTTGAATCTAAAGAAAAATCTGAACCGGCAGAATCTTTGTCTGCAGAAGAGTCAGAAGCTTTTTCTGTTGTATCAGTCTTTGCAGGTTCACCACCTGCAGAGAAATCATCACCAAAATCAGGAAGGTCAAAATCATCTGTTGATGTACTGCCTGCATCGGCTGCACCAGACGTGTCATCGCTCATGCTTCCAAAATCCGGCATTTCAAAGTCATCTGTTGATGTACTGCCTGCATCGGCTGCACCAGGCGTGTCATCGCCCATGCTTCCAAAGTCCGGCATTTCAAAGTCATCTGTTGATGTACTGCCTGCATCAGCTGTACCAGACATGTCATCGCTCATGCTTCCAAAATCCGGCATTTCAAAATCATCTGTTGATGTACTGCCTGCATCAGCTGTACCAGACGTGTCATCGCTCATGCTTCCAAAATCCGGCATTTCAAAGTCATCTGTTGATGTACTGCCTGCTGTATTTGCAGAAGAATCAAAAGCTTCTACGACAGGCTCTTCATTCACATCAGGCAAATCTCCAAAATCAGGCAGATTTTCAAAAGCATTTGCTTCTGCAGGTGCCGGCGAAGGTTCAGCTTCAGACGATTCTGGAACAGAATTGCTTGTATCAACAGAACCATCTATATTGGAATTCAAAAGAGCATCTATATCTATTTCGCCATCTTCAGTTGTTGGTGTCGAAGAAACACCATTATCAGCAGCTGCAGAATCACCTGCATTTTCAGCAGAAACGTCATCTTTTTCTGCAACAGGCAAACCATAGAGAAAATCTTCAGAGTCATCTTCTTCTTTTGCATTTTCAGGGAAAGGCAATGAATGAATTTTTTCTCCACGAGCTGCGCGAACGGTGGCTTCATTACCTAACGACTGTAGATTGTTAACAAATTTCTTTAACTGCTTTAATCCGGGCATACTATCTGATTTTATCCCTTAAAAAACGAAATAACAAGGCAAAACGCGACTTTTGCAGTGCACACTCTTGTCCAAAAGCACTTTCAACTATTTAAAGCTTTCAAAAGCATTCACTAAAAAAGCTTTAAATAGATTTTAGTACTTCCTCGTTTTATCATCGGAGGAAAATAAGCCCGCCTTAACCTTTATTAAAAGAATAAAATAAACTATCATTAAAATATGTCATTAAATTGCAAAGAAATTGATGCAGTGCTTCAAGAACTTACACTTGAAGGCACTTTTATACAGCAAATTGTGCAGCCGACATTCGACAGCATTGCTTTTTATCTGTATGGACAAGGCGAATCGCAGACAATACTTGTCTGTCTTGCACCAGGCGCATGCAGGCTGCACGCAACACAAAAAAAGATTCCCCGAAACGACAAACCGCTTCGGTTCATGGAATTTCTCCGTTCAAAAATAAAAGGTGCCCGCATAAACAGCGCAAAACAGCTTGGTCAGGAACGAATCGTTAAATTTGAGCTTTCGCACGGCGAAGAATTTTTTAATATGTACATCCGGCTTTGGAGCAATGCGGCAAATATAATTGTAACAAACCCGATGGAAAAAAACAAAGATGAAAAAGAACTCATTCTTGATGTATTTTTCAGACGGCCCAAAAAAGATGAAATTACAGGCGGTTTTTATAAGCCAGAACTAAAACCAATTGAAGATAACACAAATAATGCAAAACCGCAGAAAATTTTTGAAGTGCGCTCATTTGCAGAACTTGAAAATTCAGAAAATCTTTCATTCAACCGTAAAGTTGAACTCTGGTACACAGAACATGCAGATTCCCTTTCAAGAGCATCTCTTCTGCAACAGGCTGAAAAGCAGTTTAATTCGAAATTTTCAAAACTGCAGAATGCAATTGAACGGCTAGAAGCAAAACGCAAGATTTTTTTAAATGCCGAACAATGGAAACACCAGGGCGATCTGCTGCTTACATACGGTTATCTTATTGAAGAAGCATCATCAAAAGGTCAAAATTTTATTGAATGCGAAGATTATGATTCTGGTGCAACTGTAAAAATAAGCATTGACCCCAAGAAAAAAGCACAGGAAAATGCACAGGTCTTTTACGAAAAATACAAAAAAGCAGTTTCAGGGCTTGAAGAACTAGAATATGACATAAAAGCATCAAAATCTGAGCTTGCAAAACTTGCTGCTGATTATGAAGAACTGAAAGCAGAAAAAAATCCAATTGTCATTCAGCAGAAACTGCATAAACAAAACACACCGCGTCAGCAAATTGAAAAAAAACATCCAGGTTTAGACTTTGTAATAAACGGCTGGCATATTCTGGTTGGGCGCACAGCTGCAGAAAACGATGAACTGCTGCGGCATCATGTAAAAGGACAGGACTGGTGGCTTCATGCAAGAGACTGGCCGGGCGGTTATGTTTTTATCAAAAATCAAAACGGAAAATCTGTGCCGCTAGACACACTTTTAGACGCAGGCAATCTTGCACTTTTTTATTCAAAAGGTCGAAAAGCCGGCAAAGGCGACCTGTATTACACACAGGTAAAGCATCTGCGCCGTGCAAAAAATGCACCAAAAGGCACAGTTTTGCCGTCTAACGAAAAAAATCTTTCTATAAGCCTTGATAAAGAACGATTAAAACGCATTGAAACACAGCAAAAAAATGCCGACGGCACACTTCTGCTATAAAAAACTCCAAAAAAATCAATTTTTTTCAAAAAAATATAAATTTTTTTGTAACCTTTTATTTCGATGATGTTTATTTTAGTGTATTTGCAAGCAAGAAAGATATAAATGTTATTTTTGATGAAGCCCGCAACTGGTTCACTCCTTTACCCGGTTGCGGTTTTTTATTTTAAACGGAAAAGACTTTCAAAACAACTCTCTTTATGGTAGGCTAAAAACATGAAACGAGCATTAACAAATATTCTTGTAACAGGTGGAGCCGGTTTTATCGGCGCAAACTTTATTCATTATATTTTTAATAAAACAGATTTTTCAGGCAGAATAATCAATCTTGATGCATTGACATATGCAGGCAATCTTGAAAGCCTAAAAGACATCGAAGCAAAATACGGCATTTCTTCCTGCAAAAATAACGCAAGATATATTTTTGAACATGCAGACATTACAGACAAAGATGCAGTTCAACGAATTTTCAAAAATTATGACATTGATACAGTCGTACATTTTGCAGCAGAATCTCATGTTGACCGCTCAATTTTAGGACCAGAAGCATTTGTAAAAACAAACGTTTTAGGCACTTTTAATCTGCTTGAAACTGCAAGGAATTTCTGGAAAAAGCAAGATGGAACAATCCGAGACGATGTGCTTTTTCACCATATAAGCACAGACGAAGTTTACGGTTCACTTGGCGAAACAGGCTATTTTGAAGAAACGACACCTTACGATCCTAGAAGTCCATATTCTTCAAGCAAAGCTTCAAGTGATCATCTTGTAAGTGCATATTCACATACATACGGTCTGCCGACAACACTTTCTAACTGTTCAAATAATTACGGTCCGTTTCAGTTTCCAGAAAAACTCATTCCATTGATGATTCTCAACATGATTAACGGAAAACCGCTGCCGGTTTACGGCGACGGCAAAAACATAAGGGACTGGCTTTATGTAGAAGACCACAACAGCGCAGTCTGGACAATAATGAACAAAGGCAAAACCGGCGAAAAATATAACATCGGCGGCGAAAATGAATGGGAAAATATAAAGCTTCTAGAAAAGCTCATTGAACTTGTAGCTGCAGAAACCAAAAAGGATTCTGCCAAAATCAAGGAAACAATCAAATGGGTTCAAGACAGACCAGGCCACGACCGCCGCTATGCAATCAACTGTAACAAGTTAAAAACAGAACTTGGCTGGAAACAGTCACACACATTTGAAGAAGGTTTGCTGAGTACGGTCAAATGGTATCTTAACAATCCTGAATGGATTGCACATGTTCAAAGCGGAGAATATGCAAACTGGATTAAAAATAATTACAGTAACCGCTGATTAGCATAAAAATCTGATTAAATATTAAAAGGCTGGCTTTTCAATTTTCAATTTAAAGCCGGCCTTTTTTTTGTGAAGTGCCGATTTATTTTTGCATAAATCAAGTGCTTTTTATAGGAATACATGATATGCTTTGCTTATGTTTGAAATAAGAGTTGAAGCAGAATTTGCTGCTGCGCATTTTTTGCGCGATTATCATGGAAAATGTGAAAATCTGCATGGACACAATTATAAAGTTTACGCACATGCACGAGGAGCAAACCTGAATGAAGGCGGAATGCTTGTTGATTTTGGCATATTAAAAGGCACGCTTCGTAAAGTATTAGAAAAACTGGATCATTCAAATTTAAATGACCTGGTTGAAGAAGGCAAATTCATCTTTGACCAGAACCCAAGTGCAGAACGAATTGCACAATACATTTTTGAAAAAATAAAACAGGAGCTTCCAGCCGCACCGCTTTATGCCGTTGATGTTTTTGAAACTTCAACAAGCCGCGCCCGCTACATAGCAGACTAAGACAACAATATAGAACTGCTTGCTGTAATTTATAATCAGCAGAAAATTCATTTCCTTGAAGAGCGGGCTTTGTGTGCAGGCAGTTCGTCATACATTTCTTTTACCATCTGCACAAGTTTTTCTCTGTCTTCAAGAATCGTCACCGGAAGCATTGGCTTTGCACCTTCATACGGAGGCTTTGGTTGTGCCTCCGGCATGTAACGGCTGCTTACAGATGTTATTTTGACCATAAACCCGTCTTCGTATATTCCGCCGAAAATTCTTTCGCGATAATAAAAAATATATCCACCCATCATCGGAATACTTCTGACGTCTCTGCCAAGTTCATCAAGCTGGTCGTGTACAAACTCTGCAAGCTCTTTTGTGCCGTTCATCATTTTTGTCCGCCTCCAAGATTTGCAAGACGTTCTGCAATATTTTTTTCAAATTCTTCATCGGAAAACTTCGGGTCACGAGTTTTTTTCCAGACATCGCATGGAACTTTCGGACATTTTCCGCAGTCTTTTAAATGTTCTTTTGTTTTGCAGCATTCATAGATTGCACAACCGTCAGGAGAATGGAACACTTTGCCTTTGTGTGCATTGCAGCCTGAACACATTTTGCCGAAGCAGTAGCATGACGAACAGTCTGTTCCGCATAAAGATAAAAGGTTTTTCTTATACTGCATAAACCATTCTTCAACGATTTCTTTCGGATGTTGTGTAAGCTCCGTTACTTCATCTACAGATTTGCCTTCTGCAAACAATCTTGAACCTACGCTTATCATGCTCTCGCCTATTTCGATAATATGTCCATCCGGATCGAAAATACGTATTCCCCGCTGGAGCCACGGAAAAGTTTTTGCTTCATGCAGAAGTTCAACTTCAGGGTGTTTTTCCAAAAGTGCAAGAAAAGAATCAAAATCTTCTGTGTCAAAATAAATTTCCATGTTATGTGAACGAGAAGTAATTTTATCACGCGAAAAATATGCAATTTTTTCAAAGTTTTCCTGAAGCACAAGCCCGCATGTAAGTGTTTTATTCCAGCCTAAATCAACTGCGACATCCTGATTAAAAATCTCTTTGTAAAATTTCAGAGACTTTTCCATGTCACTCACAGAAAGCAGTGTACATTCAAATTTCATAATCAGCTCCGGTAAAAAAATGTTTCATTCTGTTTTGATTTTATCAGACAAGATTTTTTCTTTCTTGTAAAAATGCGACATCATGTTTTGCAAGCTGCAAAGCTTCTTTGATATTCATCATATGATAATGCTTGAATTCGTGCAGAAGATGCGGCTGGTCTGCATAGCCGTATTTGTCAACGGCATCAAGCACATTAAATTTCTTATCTGAAAGAATATCTTTCCAGAGATTCTGATAACGTACAATCGAACAGAACTTTTTTGGACTAAGTGCAGCATATTCAGAAAATATCCTCTCAAGCTGCCGGACACTCATTGTGCTGTTTTGTGCAAGTTCCGTTATTTCAATGCAGCCGTTCCGCATGAGTATGTCATTTATACAGCAGTCAAGATTTTCATGCACTCTTATCCGTTCAAGTCTTTCACAAAGAATTTTCTGAACAAAATCGATTTTGCTCTTCAATGTAGTAAGCTCAAAAAGCCTCGGGCGAAGAAGCTTATCAAGCCATGCAAAATGTGCACGCACATCGTAATACCCGTTTACAGTGCCAAGAAGAGAATCTTCTGCAAATTTGTAAACGCTCCACGCAAAAAAACGGATGCCGAACATGCTTACTTCATGTCCGCCTGCAAAACTGGAACCCGAACAAAAACTTTCATCATTTACTGCACAGAAATTGCCCGAAATTGTGTTTGTGCTATAGTCAATGTCGTAAATTATGTCAGCACACAAGTCCGGCACAACAAGGTCAGAAGTTTCTGCATGTTCAGAAACTTCCATAACATACGGCTCAACACTGCCCCAGAAACAGTGTATGTAAGGCGACAGAGCCGGGCACGGCAGAAATTCCTGATATGTTCTGTTACAAGAAAAAGGTGTTGCTGTCATTGACCGGAAAGTCACAATGCGGTTCATAAATCATATTTTATTACATGTCTGAATAATTATAAAGAATAGTTTCAAAACAGCTACGTTTTTTGGAGTGTGTCAGATAAGTTTCAATCTCAAAAAAAACTGCATCGACAGACTATGGCATTCCTTTACGCAAACGAATTCCGACTGCAAAACCTTTAACAAAAAAATCCGAACGCTATGCACCGAGACTGCAACTTTGTCAAGTTCAATTTACTCACAAAAATTTTCATTTTCTTAAAGGACGGGTTTTGCAGGCAGTTCATCATACATTTCTCTTATCCTCTGCACAAGGTTTTCTCTGTCTTCAAGAATCATCTCTGGAAGCATATGTTTTGCACCTTTATACGGAGACTTGGGTTCTGCCTCCGGCATGAAACGGCTGCCTGCAGATGTTATTTTGATCATAAACAGTACGCAAAATCAACAAACTCGCCGCAAGCAGCGAGATATGTTGTTCTTAATAAGTGGTTGCAGTCGGGTTTAAT
>JAKSTS010000028.1 GCA_024402455.1 Treponemataceae bacterium | reverse complement strand
TTGTCAGATGACAAATCTACCGTAATTTCATTTTCGCCTGATAAAACCGCCTTTACAGGCAGAACAACATTCTTTTCATTTTGTTTTGCAAGAACAGTAAAACCAGAAATTTCTTTTGTTTTTGCATTTAATATGTCTTTTCCATTGTTTATCTTAAGCAAAACAGAATCGTGTTTTTTTGAAGCCCATGCTGCTTTTTTCAGTTTTGGAATAAGCGGTGCTTCTTTGTCTTTGTAAGCAATGCGCAAAGCCTGTTCTGCACAGCGGCGACCAACTGTTGCTTTGTCTTCGGGATGAAGTTCGTTCCATTCGCCGCAGTCTATAAGCGAAGCCACAGCCACATTTTTTAGTTTATTGGCTGCTTCTTCCTGCTTTTCGCGCAAATATGCCCAGTCGCAGTTTTCTGTCAAAAGGTTCATGTCATTAAAACATGGAAGTTCCGCAATGATAAACGGTATTTCTTTTTTTGGACTCTGCACAAAATGTTTGCGCCAGTCTTTTATCATTGCACAAAGCAAATCTGCATATTCGGCGTATTTTTCGGCGTTTGATTCGCCCTGATACCAGACCGCGCCTTTTACGGCATAATCGAAACATTGCTCGAGCATTCCGTAGTACAATGCGGAAGGTTCCCACTCAAAGAAATGCTCGTCACTACGCGGCTCAACCGAACAGCCGATACGGCTTTGCCATTCACCTTCAAGACTTATATAAACGCCACCGGCATTTATTTTCTCTTCAAGAAGCTTCGGTTCATAAACTTTTGTAACTGCACCAGTGTCAAAAATTTTCTGCCAGTCAGTGTTTTCAATAATGTCGCCCGAAAACAGCGCATAAGGCCTTTTTTGAATGAACTTTGCACCACCGCTTCTTCCAGATGAAACAACCCGTACAGCAATGCGGTTTTTTCCTACATGCAGAAGAGAAGCATCAAATTTATAGCGGCGCGGCGGATAAAGATACCATGTTACACCAACCTGTGTGCCGTTAATCCAGACAAAATCCAGGTCAACGATTGTTCCAAGCCAAAGCCACGCACCATGTTTTTTAAAAACTTCAAGCTGTTCAGCTGTAAGCGTAATTTCTTTTTGAAGCCAGATTACGCCGGCAAAATCTTTGTCTGCAAGTTCGCCAGGCAGGTTCAAAGTTTTTTCATTTTCAAATTGATTTGCATGATAACTTTTGGAAATTCCTTCATCGCTTGAGTTATAAAGCTCGTTCCAGCGGTCAAGACCAGCAGTAATTTTATCCTGCAGGTCATTCCGGAATGCTTCACTTAAACATTCACGGCGGCGTTTTGCATAATCTGGAAAAGCTTCGAGACTTTTTTCGCCAAGCCATGAAGTAATCGGCGAACCGCCTTGAGCAGCAAGAATAATTCCGATCGGCACATTTAGTTTTTCTGCAAGATTTTTTGCAAAGAAATATGCACTGCCAGAAAAACCGGCAATTGTTTCACTTGATGCAGCCTGCCAGACAGGTTTTTCTTCGCTTGAATCAGTTTCTCTTCCTTCATCAAAAACACCGTCAGAAAATGTTTCGTTTGAAGAATAGCGCGTTTTTATCGGCACTGTGAACATGCGCACATTTTTGTCTGGTGCAGCCATGTCTTCTGTAAATTTATAACGGAGACGGTCCATTGTAAGCTGCATGTTTGACTGACCTGAACAAAGCCAGACTTCACCAATATAAATATCATCTAAAAGCAGGCTTTCGCCAGATGAACAGCTTATGTTCATTTTTTCAGGTCCGGCTGCTTTGCCGCATTTAACCGGAATACGCCAGTGTCCGTTTTCAGAAACGTTTGTTTTGTAATTTTTTCCGCAGAAATTAATACATACACTCGAACCAGAAGCTGCACTGCCAGAAACAATTGTCTTTGCATTGCGCTGAAGCACCATGCCAGACGTAAAAAGCATAGAAACTGTTAATTTTTTCATGCCACTAATATACTAGTCTACAATTCGTGTCAAAATCCGTAAAATCACCTAAATCGGCAGAATATATTTTGCAACCGTTTAAACATAAAAAAAAGCTCCAGACATTTCTGACTGAAGCTTTCAATTTTAATTAAACTGTTCTTCGCTCAATATGAGCACCAAGGCTTTGCAGCCTTTCTGTAAGATGTTCGTAACCGCGTTCAACTTGATAAACATTTCTGATTATGCTTTCACCGTGTGCACTCATTGCTGCAATAATCATTGCCATGCCGGCACGAACATCCGGTGACACAAGCTCTGAACCATGCAGATTGCTCGGACCAGATACAACGGCACGATGCGGGTCACAAAGCGTAATGCGAGCACCCATTCCAATAAGCTTATCGACGAAGAACATTCTCGATTCAAACATTTTTTCATGAATCAAAACTGTGCCTTCAACCTGTGTTGCAACAACAGTCATAATGCTTGTCAAATCAGGCGGAAATCCTGGCCAAGGCGAATCATCAATTTTTGGAATCATTCCGCCAAGATCTGTATTAACCTGCATAGACTGTCCGGAATGAACTGTTAAAGAATCGCCTTCGATTGACCACGTAATTCCAAGTTTGCCAAAAGCAAGTTTAATTGGGCGCATGTCTTTAGGATTTACACCTGTAATTGTAATTGAACCTTTTGTAGCAGCCGCAAGCCCGATAAAAGAACCGATTTCCATATAATCCGGTCCGATTTCATATTCGCAGCCATGCAAAGATGAAACACCCTGAATTGTAAGAATATTTGAACCAATGCCTGTAATTTTTGCGCCCATTGCGTTGAGCATTTTGCAGACATCCTGAACATGCGGTTCACTTGCTGCATTTGTAATGATTGTTTCGCCTTCTGCAAGAACAGCCGCCATAACAGCATTTTCGGTTGCAGTAACAGAAGCTTCATCAAGGAAAATATCTGCACCGCTTAATTTATTTGCAGAAAATTTAAAGCGGCCGTTAACTGCAACTCTTGCGCCAAGTTCCTGCAATGCAAGAAAATGTGTATCAAGCCTGCGGCGGCCAATTACATCTCCGCCCGGTGGTGGCAATATAGCCTTGCCTGTTCTTGCAATAAGCGGACCTGCAAACAATATTGAAGCACGAATTTTTTTGGAATGTTCAATAGGAATTTCACTTTCTGTAATTTCTTTTGCATGAAGCACATAAGTATTTGCATCTTTTTTATCAACTGTTCCACCAAGTGCACAAAAAATATCAAGCATTACGCCGACATCTTCTATTTCTGGAATGTTTTTTAGTGTAACAGGTTCTGCAGAAAGCAAGGCAGCTGCAATACATGGCAATGCGGCGTTCTTGTTTCCGCTTGCTTTAATCGTTCCTTTAATTGGAAAACCGCCTTCAATCAAATACTCGTACATTGAAGTCCTCTTTTATAAAACTTTCAAGAATTTTAATTTTGCAAAGCTGCTCTAAAATTGAAATTTAAAGAGCTTCTTTAATAAGTTAAAAGACTTTGAATTAAATTGTGCATAAAGTGCTTTTTAAAATATCGGAAAATAAAAACTCAACCTAAGGAATTTTTGGAGCAGCCCGCAAATGAACTGCCCCAAAATATGAGAACGGCTATTTAGCAAACTGCTCAAGAGCTTTTGCAAGCTGATCCGGACAGCTTGTCGGTCTAAAACCGCATTTAATGCCTTTTAATTTTTGCACGACATCTTCGACTTTCATGCCCTCAACAAGAGCTGCAACCCCCTGTGTATTGCCGTTACAGCCACCAGTAAAACGGACATTGTGAACCAGTCCGTCCGTTACTTCAAAATCAATCTGTACAGAACATGTTCCGCTTGTTTTAAATGTCATTTTTTCCCCTCGTCTTATATAGAAAACTCTAAATTTTCTTTTTATCTCATTCCCTTGTCATATGGAACGCCTTCGGCTTTTGGTGCCTTTGAATGTTTAGACGTAAATGCAAGTACAATCAATGAAATAATATACGGAAGCATATTATAAACTGTACCCGGCAAATTCAAGGCTTTAAGCACGTCATATCCTGTATAAACATTCGAAAGTGCACGAAAAAAACCAAAAAGCAAAGCTGCAAGCGCAATTCTGGCAGGTTTCCATTGACCAAAAATCATAACGGCAAGTGCCAGAAAACCAAAACCTGCAACACCGTTTTCAAATTTCCATTGACTTACACCAGCCGTAATATAAGCTGTTCCGCCAAGCCCGCCAAGTGCACCAGAAATAAGCACACCGGCATAGCGCATCTTGTAAACATTTATACCCACAGAATCTGCTGCCTGCGGGTGTTCGCCACATGCAATAAGCCGAAGCCCAAACTTTGTCTTATACAGTGCAATATAAGCAACTACAAGCACAATAACAGAAACAACAATGAACCAGTTGTATTCATAGTCGCCAATATGAATTACAAGTGCATTTTTCTGTGCAATGTATTTTACGGTTGAAGAAACATCATCAGGGTTGCGACTCATGTTTATGGCACGCACAACAACTGTAGCGGCAGCTGTTCCCAAAAGGTTCATGGCAGTTCCTACAAGAGTCTGGTCTGCATTAAAATTAATTGAAGCAACTGCAAGCATAAGCGAATAAATCATGCCGAACAAAATGCTCACCAGCAGTACCACAAGTATTATCAAAACTTCTGGCGTTTCCGGGCTAAGCACATTCATTGCAAGCGCACCGCCTAAAGCACCAATTACCATTATTCCTTCAAGACCAATATTAATAATTCCAGAATGTTCACTAAAACAGCCGCCCAACGCAACAAGTACAAGAACAGCCGCAAAAATCAAAGTATATTGAATTAAAAGCATTTATTACTCCCAAAAACTTTGCATTTCAAAAAATATGCAATGCAATTCAGCATTGCATAAAACTTCTATAAATAACCCCACCACAGAGCATCAATATTAAACGCTCCGAACAAATCAACCGATTTGCAAAACCAGTTTACACCCCGCCATTCTGCAAAGATGCTTTTTTTTCTGCTTCTTCTGCCTGTCTGTTTTCGCGCTTTGCCAGAATATTATTCAAAATGGTCTTTAAGAAAAGCACAAAACCGCACAGATAAATTATTATAGAAGAAATCAAATCTGAAATTTGCGAAGAATAAACAGATTTGTTGATAAGTGTGCCGCCGTCCGTAATATGCTGAATAAAATATGAAGAGAAAATTGCACCAATCGGATGAAGCCCGCCAAGAAAAGCCGCAGCAATTCCATTAAAGCCCATGGCAGGCAGGTTTGTTGAAGAGCACGACCACTGTTCAAAGCCGCTCAAATAATAAAAAGCAGCACCCATTCCGGCAAGCCCGCCGGATATTGCCATAGTTACGATAATGTTTCTGTTTTCGTTCATGCCGCAATATTTTGCAGCATACTTGTTCAAGCCTGTTGCTTTAAGTTCATAACCGAATTTTGTTTTATCAAGCAGAATCCAGATGATTACAGCCACAATCACAGCAAGAAAAATCGCAATTGTTACATGCTTATTTCTGCCAAAAAGACTGCCCAGCCCTAAACTTGGCAGTGCACCTTTGGGGTTTGTGTTTAAAAGTGCCACAACATGAGGACTTGTCGGTTCTTTTACAGGAGACAGCAGCATGTTAACGCAATACAGAGAAATCCAGTTGAGCATAATGCATGAAATTACTTCGTTTACATTGCATTTTGCTTTTAAAACACCTGAAATTGCTCCCCAAAAAGCACCGGCAAGAACAGCAAGCACAAGACAGACATACCATGGCGCGCCGATTTTTAATGCAAAAAACATTGAAACGCCAGCCCCGGCAACATATTGACCTGCCGCGCCAATATTGAAAAGACCTGTTTTATAGGCAAAAAGCACAGAAAGCGAACACATCAAAAGAGGTGCAGTTTTTACAAGTGTTGTACCAAACGCACGCTTTGCCATCACAGGGTTCGGGTACCAGAAATAATTTTTAATAATAACGCTTATTGCCTTTGCAGCTTCGCCCGGATTGATTATCAGCAAAACAATAAATCCAATAAAAAGGCCTGCAAAAATACAAAACAAAGACGTAATTACAGACTGCACAAGTGAATTATTCAAAAATTTTTTTGTCTTTTCATTCATGTTTTGTCTCCTCTTTTAAATTCTGGCGTTTTGCACCTGCCATATAAAGCCCAAGTTCTTCCTGAGAAATTGATTTCGGATCAAATTCTCCAACAATTTCACCTTCGTACATTACAAGAATACGGTCACTTACATTCATAACTTCGCTCAATTCAAAACTGACAAGCAGAACAGCTTTGCCGGCATCTCGCTGCGAAACAAGCTGTTTATGAATATATTCAATTGCACCGACATCAAGTCCGCGCGTCGGCTGCACGGCAATAAGAAGCTCCGGATTTTTATCAATTTCGCGGGCAATAATTGCTTTCTGCTGGTTTCCGCCGGACATGCTGCGTGCTTTTGTTATGGCACCCTGACCGGAACGGATGTCATATTGTTCAATAAGTCTGTCTGCATATTCACGGATTTCTTTTCGCTTCAAAAAACCCGCTTTGTTTGTAAATTCATCTTCGAAATAACGTTCAAGCACGATGTTGTCTTCAAGTGAATAGTCAAGGACAAGTCCGTGTTTGTGTCTGTCTTCTGGAATATGGCTCATGCCGAGCAGAAGACGTTTGCGGATTGGCAGCGAAGTTATTTCTTTTCCACACAAAAAAACAGAACCGCTTTTTACAGGCTGCAACCCCGTAAGTCCATGCACAAATTCTGTCTGTCCGTTTCCGTCAATGCCGGCAATGGCAACAATTTCGTTGCGGCGAACATTAAAGCTGACGTTGTTTACGGCATTTTTGTGATGAGCGCCGGCAACACACATGTTTTTAATGTCAAGAATAACTTCGCCTGGCGTTGAAGGCTTTTTATCGACTTCAAATTTTACCTGCCGGCCAACCATCATGCTCGATAATTCTTCTGCTGAAGTGTCTTTTATATTTACAGTTCCAATATATTTGCCTTTGCGCAAAACGGAACATCTGTCTGCTACACTTAAAATTTCCTGAAGCTTATGCGAAATAAACAGAATGCTTTTGCCTTCTTTTGCAAGGTTCCGCATAATTTCCATCAGTTCATTAATTTCCTGCGGAGTCAAAACAGCCGTAGGTTCATCAAAAATTAAAATGCTGTTGTCGCGATAAAGCATTTTTAAAATTTCTGTGCGCTGCTGCATTCCAACAGTAATGTTTTCAATAATTGCGTCAGGATCAACTTTCAGATTATATTTTTCAGAAAGAGCCAGCACTTTTTTTCGTGCTTCTTCTTTCTGCAGAAAACCTGCTTTTGTTTCTTCAACACCAAGAATGATGTTGTCTAAAACAGAGAAACATTCAACAAGTTTAAAATGCTGATGCACCATGCCAATTCCAAGGGCATTAGCATCGTTTGGGTCTTTTATTTGAACTTCTTTTCCGTCTTTTAAAATTTTGCCTTCTTCAGCTTGATAAAGTCCAAACAAAACACTCATCAACGTAGATTTTCCAGCTCCGTTTTCGCCAAGCAGCGCATGTATTTCGCCTTTTTTGAGCTGAATCGTAACATTTTCGTTGGCAATTATTCCCGGAAATCGTTTTGTAATTCCAAGCATTTCAATAGCATATGTTTCGTCCATTTTGCCTCCTAAAACTGGAAAATCTTAAAACTGCACAGGAAAATGTACAGCTTTTAAAATGACATAAAAAAAGGTTCTCTAAAAATATTTTAAGAGAACCTCAACAAGAAAAGTTTTATGCTGCATTAAAAGAATAGACACTTTTAATGCAGCCCTTTAAGGTGCAGATTTAAGCACCCCGTTTAATTCAAATTATTTGATGTTTCCGTAGTAGTTCACTTTGATTGATGTTGATGGTTCTGCATCAATTGCATCAGAAACTTTGATGTTGCCAAAGAACATGTCTTTTACAAGTTTCTTATAGTCATCTTTAGAGAAACCTTCGTTCCATGATGTTGAATCAGGAATGCCTACGTAGTTTTCTTCTGGAACTTCTGAAACAAGACCAAGTGTTTCAATCTTTCCGGCATATTTTGACCAGTTGTTGTTCAAAATTGTTTCTGTAAGAAGTGTATTAACTGTTGCAGCAAGACCTTTCATTGCAGAAGTAACTGTCAAACCAGATGCATATGCATCGATGATTGGTTTCTGGTCAACGTCAACACCGATAACTTTTGTACCAGAAACTTTTTTTGCAGCTTCTGCAGCAGATGTATAAATGCCGCCGCCACAGGCAAAAACAACTTCAACTTTCTTGTCTTTGTACCATGTGTCCATATAAGCAGTAATATCTGCATCACCATAGAACTGGTTACCGTATACATATTCGATTGTTACATCGTTTTCAATTCCAAGCTGCTTTGCTGCATCGTTTGCACCCTGAACATAACCGTAACCGTAGCGGATAACAGCTGGAACAGCCATGCCGCCCAAGAAACCAAGGTGTTTGTAGCCAAGTTTTACAGCTGCATAGCCAGCCATGTAACCGGCAAGCTCTTCTTTGTAGATTGCACAATAAACAGAGCTTGTGTTGTAATAATCGCCTACGTTATATTTTGACGGGTCGTAGTCATAATTTGGAATTGCAGCAGCAAGAATGTCGCCTTCGGCTACATCAAGTGCAATAAATTTAACATCTGGATAAGTTGGTGAAACTTCAACGATTGTGCCTGCAAAAGCATAACCAGGGCAAAGAATTACATTAAAACCTTCTGCAATAGCCTGTTCAACAGCTGTAACACGGTCTGCTGTAGAGTCAGAAGCAGGTCTGAAATATTTATAATCAAGCTTATTTGCATTGCAGAATTTTTTTCCTGCTTCGTAAGTAATTTGATTAAAAGATTCATCAGTAATATCACCGTAATCTGTAACCATTGCAACTTTATACTGAGAAGTAGCAACTTCTTTCTTTGAGCATGAAATGAATGAAATCATTGCAAGTGCACAACATAATAAGACAAAAATCTTTTTCATTAGAATGTCCTCCGTGATGTAATTATAACTGCAAGCCAAAGATAATTCAATTAGATTTCAAAGTTGAAACAAGGTAAACACATCCAAATGAAAATATGCTGCGAAAGGCTATCGGTTTACACCGATAAATACCGATTTTCGCCAAATCAAAGAATGTGATTAACCCCAAAGCGAAAACCAAACTGATAAAGACTGGTGTGAAATGTTGCTTGATTTCAATTTCGCTCTAGGATTGTTTCTACAGATTAGAGTACAGTCCGCGAAATCTACAAGTGATTTTATCACTTACCAAACATAAATTCTTGTATCATATTCACTTCGCCATAAACAAACACCTTTTTTTAAATCTGCTGAGAAAATACATATATTGTTCCCATTATTAAAATATGGAGAAGTCTTGATTATAAAATCAATATTGTTCAAAATGATATTTCCAGATATTTTTATTGCACCTATTTCTGATGATTGTTCTTCAAAAAATAAATATTCCATATCTTTGGAAATATTTTTGTTTACTTGTTCAATAAAATCCCCTAAACCACAATTTATTGGACATACTATGCATTTCTCTTGTGCATCAAAATTATCTAGTAAAGGAAAAACGTAACCTAATCCAATTATTTTAGGATCTAAAAAATCATCAATAGATATTTCTATTCCATAAGCACACCATTTTTTACAGAGTCTTAACCGTTTATTTCTTATCTGTGCTTCTTCAATCAATTTTGTTCTGTCCATTTTTTAGTTTCTCCTTAATTATATCCATTAATGTCTTCTGGAAAATGTCCTTCATACTGCTTATACCTTACCTTCTCATAAGGCGTTTGTATTTTCCCGTTAGAGAGAACTTTATCTTTAGCTCCATGAAAATGCTTTCCACGTCCATATTTATCTTCAGCATGTTCAATTATGTATTTTTTCTTTCCACCCACATTGAATTCATAGACCATTCTGTTTTCAGTTGAACCATCAAAGACAAATTTGTATTTTGTAAATTGTGCTGATTTTGGTATCCCGGCAGCTTCCTTCGCTAATTTATGTAGTGCACTTTGGTCAGGTGTTTGTCTTTTTGATGCATTAGGAATATCAGAAGAATTACTACCCTTGACTTCAACTCTTTTTGGATATAATTAGTCAGACCTGCTAAACAGCAATAAACTGTATAGCTAGTCATGCCCTTAAAACCAACTATGACGTTTACTTTTTTGTTTATCTACGTAATAAATACTAATATTACTTCTCTATACTTATCACTCTCAGCACTTTCAAAAAAACAATTTAAAATCAGACGAATTCCATCTACTAGCATTTTTCTCAATAATATAAGCACTTATATTTTCATCAGTGAAATACACCTCGTTTAACCAATATATAAAATTTTCTGTATCATACGTACAGCCTTTCATTCCCTCAAATTCAGTAAACTGAACATTACTCTTTTCTTCATCAAAAATCCACTTAAAGAAATCCTCTTGTAAAGAATTAACATTCTCTATTTTTCTTGGTATATAAATAATATCTGGATATTGTTCGTCCTCATCATAAAAACAATTAATTATCATTTAATCACCTCACCAAATGCACCTATTATGTCACCAACAATCGGTATATGCCCAGTTTTTGAACTATTTCCTATATGAAAATGCCAATTTTGACTAGATAATTGTGGTCTATTTAAATGGCGTTCAGGTCCATGAAAGGGTACATCATATTCTTTTGCCCATTCCATAATCGTTTTAGCATCTTCTGCGTCAACTCCACCATTCTTCTTCGCTTCCTTAGCTAATTCTAATACTGCATTTTGGTCTGGTGTATTTCTTAATTCTTTGCCACACTTTTTTCGTGCAAGTTCAGTGGCATCGTCAGCATGTTTACCGGCAAATTCTGCAATTTCTGGAATGGCGTTTAATGCAGATTATGTTGCAGCAGCGTTTACAATTGTAAATTGTAAACTATCTTAGATTCACGTTACAAAACTTTCCCAAAAACAAAGTTTAATTAGATTTTAATTGATTAGCCAATTATTTTGTATACTCTCCTTTTTTCACAAGTTGTACAAAGTACAGCAAAAACGCATAAGCAAACTAGCCGCTATTCGCAACAGCGAATAGCAAAACTGTCTGTCATGAAATTACATGGAAGTAATTTCATGACCTCATTTTGTGCATCCTTCAAAAAAACATTTATTCTAAATATTTCCGTCAAAAGATTTTACTTCTGTTCTGACCAGAGTTTTATCAGTTCGAGCATTGTTTTTACACCGCACAGCATTTGAGAAAGAGAAGCCCATTCGCTTTTTGAATGAAAATTATGACCACCTGTAAAAATATTTGGAGTCGGCAGTCCAAGTTCTGTAAGGCGCGAACCGTCAGTTCCACCGCGGATTGGCATTAAACGAGGCTCAATGCCAGTATTCTGCAACGCCTGTTTTAATATTTCTGCAACAAGCGGCTGTTTCTTTATTTTCTGGTACATATTAAGATATTGCTGCGTTATCTTTACAGTTGCGCTGCCGCCTGCAAACTGCGAAGCAACAACATCTGCAAGCTGCTTAACATAATTTATGCGTTTTTCCATTCCTTCATTTTCAAAGTCACGCAAAAATAATGTAACGTTTGCACTTTCAATATGTCCCGAAATTTCCATCGGAGCATAAAAACCTTGTCTTCCATCTGTAGTTTCAGGCCGTTCTGTGTGCGGCAGCATCTGAAGGAAAGCTGCAGCCATGCTTATTGCATTAACCATGTCAGGGCGGGCTGTTCCAGTGTGTTTTGCTTTTCCATTAAACTGAATTTCAGCTTTATATGCATTGAAACATTCAATTTCAATTTCGCCCACATGACCGCCGTCAAAAGTATAACACTGTGTAGAATGAAACCATCCTAACGGCACGTGGTCCATTCCATGTCCGGTTTCTTCATCTGGAGAAAAAACAATTTCAATTTGTCCATGCGGAAGTTTTTGCGAAATGAGTTCAGAAATGGCTGTCATGATTATTGCAATTCCTGCTTTGTCATCTGCACCAAGCAATGTTGTGCCGTCACTTGTAATAATCGTGTCGCCGCAAGCTTCTGCAAGATATTTGTCTTTTGCCGGATCTAACACTACACCATTTTTTAAATTTATAACACTTCCGTCATATTTCTTGAAAACCTGCGGAAGTACATTGCGCCCTTCAACTTCATCAACTGTATCCATGTGGGCTAAAAAACAAACCGAAGGAACTTTTTCCAATCCGGCTGTTGCAGGAATTCTAGCGCATACGAATGCATGTTCCGTTATGTTTACATCTGCAACACCAATAGATTTTAATTCATTCTGCAAAAGTTCTGCAAAAAGACGCTGCTGTTCAGTTGAAGGCTGAATGCCATTTTCTGCAGCATTTGCATCACTTGTTGTCCATGTTGAAACATAGCTTAAAAAACGCTGCAATAAAGGCTCTGAAACTGGGCTTTTCAAAAGTAAATCAATACAATTCATGGGCTAAAGATAAGCTATTTTGCACTGTTTATGGAAGCCCTTTTATATAGAAGAAAATGCAAAGTTTACGATTTTTCTGCTGTTTCGCCTGCATCCGGCTGTTTCTGGACGGCAGCTTTTTTTGAAGTGTTTTTTACCGGAGGAATCATTCCAAAAAGACTTCCAGATATTCCGCCTGCAAGGTGAACAATTTCAGCATTGCCGCCGCCGCTTTTGCTGAGCGAAAGCCCGATGTATAAAAAAAGCAAAAGGACGAATGAAACAGGAACTGTCTGTTTTTTTATGTTCATAAAAGCGGTCAGCAGAATCATCATAAAAGCAATGCCGCTTGAACCGCACAGCATTGAATCAACAAAACAGACATTTAGTACACCGCTTGCAAATGCACAGACTGCAAACATAAGCAAAAGCAGTTTTGTTCCATAAGTTTTTTCAAGTAACGGTCCGAGCAGCAGAATAAAACTCAAATCGCGCACCAAAACAGTCCATTGCGTGTGCCCCAAAACATGCAGAAAAAGCCTTAAATAATGCACGATATTTCTAAAATCAAATGCACAGCTTTTTGCATTGAGCGAAGCTGGAGCAGAGAAAAAATTGATTAATCCGAATTGTCCGCGTTTCATTGCAATGGAATTTAAAATCATTATAAAAATTGCAATAAAGGCAAAAACCAAAACTAAAGGAGAATCAAAATAAAAGTTGATTAACTTCGTTTTTTTGCGTGAAGCCATAAAACCTCTTTTTACTTTCTGGAAGTTTCCGGCTAAGAATTTCGGAATAAACATACAGCGACACAAGAATTACTTTGAATTGTAATTTCTGCTGACAATTGTCAAACAGCATAAACGCAAGACAAGCGAAAAATCATATAAATCTGATGATTTTTCCTGTTCTTTTTGATAAAATGCTTTTAAATTTCAAGGCAGAAACAAACCTTTCAAGAGGAAAAAATGAACCAGATTGAAAATGAAAATATAATAGATTTTCATGCACATATTTATCCAAAAAAAATTGCAGAAAAAGCTTCTGAAAACGTAGGAAAATTTTATGACGCACCGATGTTTTATCATGGTTTTGCAGAAGAACTGCTTGAAAGCGGCAGAAAAATCGGCGTTTCGAAATACGTAATTCATTCTGTTGCAACAAAGCCAGAACAGGTTGAAGCCGTCAACAGTTTTATCATTGAATCATGCAAACACCACAACGAATTTATCGGTTTTGCCACATATCATCAGGATTATGCAAATTTTGACAAAGAACTTGACCGGATTCAGATTGCGGGTCTAAAAGGTGTAAAAATGCACCCGGATTTTCAAAAATTTCAGGTTGACATGCCCGAAATGGACAATTTCTATTCAAGCCTTGAACAGCGGGACTTGCCGATTCTGTTTCATGCAGGCGACTGCCGCTTTGATTTTTCCGGTCCGCTCCGCATAAGCCGTGTCTTGAACAAGCACCCTAAATTAAAAGTCATTGCTGCTCATTTTGGCGGTTACACCGAATGGGAAAATTCGCTTGAATATCTTGTTGAACGGAACGTATGGTTTGATACTTCAAGCTCTCTTTGGAAACTTCCAATAGATAAAGCAAACGAAATTATAAAAAAGCACGGCGCAGATAAATTCCTTTTTGGAAGCGATTTTCCGATGTGGGATCACGAAGGCGAAATGGAACGTTTCAACAAGCTTGATTTTTCAAAAGAAGAAAGAAAAGCTGTGCTTTTTGACAACGCTGCAAAACTTTTAGGTTTATAAGCGCTGTCTTTATAAAGCAACATTGCCGGTGCGCCATTTTCGGTGCACACTTTTGCGTTATTTTGGCGCACGGGCAACCAGAACCATTGTTTTTGCTTTCTGGTCATATGGCGAAAAATCAAAACCGCCATAAATTTCAACAGAAGCAAAGCCGCAGTCGAGCATGTACTTTTTCAGTTCAACTGCAGAATAAAGGCGCTGAACAAAACAATGTTCAAGGCGCCTGCCTGTTTCATTATCTATTAAAATCCAGCGCGATTTTAAACCTTCCCATGCACCGACAACACTGAAATCTGTGAGCACTGTTTTGCCTGCACGTTCAAACCATTCGCCTTCTATAAAATTGCGCACTGCAACTTCTCTGCCCAATGCTTCAAATACAAAAACAGCACCAGGTTTAAGGCATTTTGCAATGCTTTTTAAAATTTTCAAGTCTTCTTCAATTGAACTGCAGTAACCGAATGATGTGTAAAGATTGCATGCTGCATCAAATTTTTTTGATGTTTCAAAAGTGCGCATATCTGCACAGATTAAATCAAGGTCTACATCTTCATCTTCTGCCGTTTCTTTTGCTGCATCAAGAAACGGCTGCATAATATCAACGCCGGTTACATTAAGCCCAAGAAGCGCAAGTTCAACACTTATACGTCCAGGTCCACAGCATGCATCAAGAATGCTTGAACCAGGCGCAAGTCCTGCAATCTTAGAAACAGCTTCTGCGACACCTTGTGCTTCTGCCCAGTGCTGGTCGTCAAACATTATCGGTCCATATTCAAGCCAGAAATTTTCTTTTTCAAACCATTCTTTTTCAGCCATTTTTTCTCCAGTCAGCAAATCCACCACAAAACAGCGGAACTGCTGTTCTTAATAAACCGCAGTCAATTTCCATTTCCTGATTTTTGTACAAACGCCGTGTGCAAAATTTTCTGCAAGAATGAACATTGATGAGAGCATCGCAGTATCGTTCTTTTTTATAAAATATCGCAGCCGGAATATGAAACTCTCTGCAGAAATCAACAGAAGGCATTTTAGCACAGAAACAAAATTAACGCATCTGATGCAAACCTTCAGTAAATTTCAGATTTAAAATCTTGCAAAAACAGCTTCAAAATAAACTAACTCCGGAACAGAACGTCGAAGACCGTTCATTTACATAAGAAATCGCAGCCGAAGCATAAAACTCTCCGCAGAAATCAATTTTTTAAACCTCACAGAATTATCAGACAGAATTTTTTTCCAAAATAATTTGAGATTTTTGTGTTTTTTTATAAAAAATCTCGAAAATCACCAAATTATCGTGTATAATGTTCTAAGCTTTGCAGTTTTGCACTTAATCAAAGGGTAAACAGTCCTGCAAGTTTAACTTGCTGCATCATCAAGAATTTTACAGCACCAGACATTTTCATACAGAGTCCGATGCATGCACAATTTCAGGACAGATCATCTCTATAAGTGCGGCATTTTCAGTTGTTATTTTTTAACGACCGGAAGCTTAAAAACTCTGGCAAAGCAGCAAAACAGACATTTAGCAAAATCAACAGCAGCAGCATAAAAGCGCTTGAAAAGCACAGCAGACATGCTGTTTCTGTATAAGGGAATTCGATGTTCAGCAGACAGACTGCCACATTCAAAACAACAATCGTCCTCATTCTGTGCATTTTAAGCAGCACTTTGTTTTTTAGCTGCAAAGACAAACCGGAACGCATACTTTTCGACAGCGGCTGGCAATGGTCATCTCCATATATCCAGAAACAGAATTTTTCACACATTTCAACAGAATCGCTTTACGTTCTTTCTGACCTGCTTCCAGAAAAAAAAGGCTATATATGGCTTCAAAATGAATTTGAAATTCCAGAAAGCCTGAAACACGAAAAACTCGGACTTTATATCGGCAAAGTTGAAATTTCATGTGCAATTTCAATAAACGGCAAAGAAATCGGCCTTCAGGGACTTCTTCCGCCAAATGCATTTTCTTCAGGAGAAGCTCCGTCATTTTTTCTAATTCCTTCTGAATATCTTAATATAGACGGTCAAAATGAACTTTTGATAAAAGTCTGGTGCAACGGGAACGGCTATATTCACGGACTTCCTTTCATTGGAACTTATGAAGACGTATCAATTACATCTAAAAAAACTTCTTTTGTAGTTTCAGGAATAAACCTTGTTTTTGCAGGAGCAATTCTGCTTGTTGCAATTTTTTATCTGTTTATGTTCATCCGCCGTACGTCAGAAAAAGAACACTTGTTTTATTCACTCATGTGTTTTGTTTCTGCCCTTTATCTTTATCCGTTCTACATGAGTGAATTTCCATGGCTGTTTGGAATTTCAACACTGCTTTCTTTTAGAAAACTGCTTTCTGGCATTACGGCATTTATAGATGTCTATCTTGCAACTTCATTTATAAGAAGCTTTCTAAAATACGAAGACACCATCTATATAAAAGTTGTCCGCATTTCAATACTTGCAGCTTCTATCATAGATACGATTTATGTTTCAGATTTAAAGACATTCTCGATACTTCTGCCGGTTTTGTTTATATTTGCATTTTTTCAGCTTTGTTTTGCAATCTGGGCAGTTATAAAAGCAATTATTGACAAACGGCAGGAAGTAGTTCTGCTTCTTACAGGTTTTTCACCAGTTATCGTATGTGTTTTTATTGATTTATTTGTTCATGTTGTCTTTAACATGAACACAATGCCGTTTTTTACTGTTTTCGGCTGGCAGGCAACAATTCTCGCATTCTTGTTGATTCTCGCAGAACGTTATACACAAGCCCGCAGAAAATCTGAATTCCTCACCGAACAGCTTGAAACTGAAGTAAAGCAAAGAACACAGGCTCTTGCAGAATCAAACGAAAAACTTGAAAGAGAGCACGACCAGGCAGTACGTGACATGGATCTTGCAACTCATGTTCAAAGAAGTTTTTATCCGCAGGAAATTTCTGTCAATAACGGCTGGGACATTGCCGTTTATTTTAAGCCGCTGTCTGGCGTTTCAGGCGATTTGTACGATTTTTATGTTTTTGACGACAAACTTACAGGCCTTGGTCTTTTTGATGTTTCTGGTCATGGCATTGCAGCAGGTCTTGTAACAATGCTTGCCAAAAACATTATTTTCAATGCCTATAAAGAAAACATGAATGAACCTTTGAACAAGGTACTGATAAAAATCAACGACTTAATCATCCGCGCAAAAGGAAGCATTGAAAATTATCTGACCGGCGCAATGATACGAATGAACGACATTGCCGGCAAAGAAGGCATGATTGAACTGGTAAATGCCGGAAACCCTCCTCCGCTTCTGCACAGAGCCGGAACAGACACATCTATTTCTCTTGTACCAGAGCGGACAAAACTGCAGTGCGGCATGATTGGCATTGCAGGACTTGATGTACATTTTCAAAATGTAGAATTCGGAATGAACGAAGATGACAGCCTTATTTTTTATACAGACGGAATTACAGAAGCAAGAAACGTTTATGGACAAGACTATGGTCTGCAGCGTTTAAAATATAGTTTTGCACATGCAGAAACAGGCAGTGCCGAAAAACAGCTGGCTTCTGTTTTAAGAGATTTTATGATTTATGTCGGCGATGCTCAATTAAAAGACGACATTACAATAATTGTTTTAAAACGGGTTAAAAAATCAGACAAGCTTTACGATTCACAGGCAAAGGCTTCCGAAAAAACACAATCTCAAAACAATGCTGAAGAACCGGAAGAATTAGAAGAGCTCGAAGAACTTGAAGAATTAGAAGAAATTTGATTTTAAGGCTGAAAAACATTTCTGCCGCAATTTTCTAAAATTTGTGCAAGGTCATTCAGAACACGTGTCTTTTGTACAGCAAAAAAATTAATTTGCATCCAGAAAATTACCTCATCTTATAGATATATAGCCAGAATTTGACATAATCTTTTTATCTTTTGGTTTAATTTTTAAAGCACAACAGATTTTTTGTATACAAGCACAGAAATGCGTCTGTTGGTTTTTGGCAATTTATAGTATTCTTGCAGTATGAAGAATTCATACGTTCCAGTTTGTAAAGAAGATTTGAAAAAACGCGGTATTGAAGAAGTTGATTTTGTTTTTGTAAGTGGGGATGGATATGTTGATCATCCGTCTTTTGCCGCTGCGCTTTTGTGCCGCTTGCTTGAAACTAACGGCTATACTGTAGGGCTTCTTGCTCAGCCTGACTGGAAAAACATTGAGGTATTCCGTGAATTTGGCCGTCCTAAACTGGGATTTTTGGTTAGTGGCGGTGCTATGGATTCCATGGTTTCAAACTATACTGCAAACAATAAGCCAAGATCAGAGGATGCGTATGCCCATGGTGGGGTTGCAGGACACAGACCTGACAGGGCGATTATGACTTATTGTTCTGCAATTCGCCAGGCTTACAAAGGTGTAGCAATTTGTATTGGTGGTATTGAAGCAAGTTTGCGCCGTACAAGTCATTATGATTACTGGTCCAATACAATCCGCCGTTCTTTGCTTCTGGATTCTAAAGCAGATTTATTGATGTACGGAATGGGAGAGCATTCTATTCTGGAAATTGCAGGTCTATTGAAGGCTGGTGTTCCTGTTCGGGAAATTCGCGGAGTGCATGGAACTGTGTGGTATACAAGCAAGGAAGAGGAGCTTCCGGAAAAAGCAATCCGTTTACCTTCCTTTGCTGAAGTTTCTAAAGATACTCCTGAAAGCAAAAAAATGTTTGCAAAAAGTTATTTGATTCAGGAACAGAATACAGATGCAATTAATGGCAGGCCTTTGGTTGAACCTGTTGATACTCGTTTTATAGTTCAGGAACCTCCTGCTTTACCTTTGTCTACTGAAGAATTTGATGCGGTTTATGCCATGCCTTTTACAAGAAGATGGCATCCAATGTACGACAAGCCTGCTGAAAATGGAAAAACTGGAATTCCTGCTTTAAGCGAAGTTCAGTTTTCTTTGCAGTCTGTCAGAGGATGCTTTGGTGCCTGTAGTTTTTGTGCCATCAGTTTTCATCAAGGACGCCGTATTCAGGCCAGAAGTCAAGACAGCTTGATTGCTGAAGCAAAACAGATGATTAAGGATCCTCAGTTTAAGGGCTATATTCATGATGTTGGTGGTCCTACTGCAAATTTCAGAAAAGATGCTTGTCCTATGCAAAAGGAACGTGGCGCTTGTCCTAACAAGGATTGTCTTGGTTCTAATCCTTGTAAAAATGTGGAAGTAGACCATACAGAATATGTTGAATTGCTTAGGAAACTTCGAGCTTTGCCGGGTGTAAAGAAAGTTTTTATTCGGTCTGGTATTCGCTTTGATTATCTGATGATGGATAAAGATAAAACATTTTTCCACGAGCTTGTAAAACACCATATTTCTGGTCAGCTTAAGGTTGCTCCAGAACATGCTGATAATAAAGTTCTCCGCCTGATGAGAAAGTCTAACCATGAGTTATACGAAGAGTTTGCAAAGGAATATGAAAAAATAAACAAGGAAGAGGGTAAAAATCAGTTCCTTGTTCCATATTATATTTGTTCCCATCCGGGTGCTGGCTTAAAAGAAGCTGTTGAAGTTGCTTTGTATTTAAAGAAAACAGGCTTTGTTCCAGATCAGGTTCAGGATTTCTATCCAACTCCGGGGGGACTTTCTACCTGTATGTATTGGACTGGCTTGAACCCTCGCAAACAGAATCCTGATGGTAGTTTTGAAGAAGTTTATGTTGCAAAAGGTGCTCACGAACGCCGCTTGCAGAGGGCATTATTGCAATTCAACAGATATGAAAACCAGGCTTTGGTAAAAGAAGCTTTAACTTTGGCCGGAAGAAAAGATTTGATAAACGTGTTAAAACCAGCTGCCCCAGCCGGTGCAAAAAAGAAAAAGCAGCAGTAATGATGCACAGCAAAAATGTATAACACTGTTTTACGACCTGCGGTTGTTTGCATGAGTTTCCGCTTCGCTCCAAACGCGCTGTGCGCCCCTCCAGTACCTCAAATTTTAAATTTGAATGACGAACCTCGACGCAGAGCGTTCGAGGTATCGTCGTTCTAAAAGGAAATTGCACTCCAGGTTCAATACCCTTCATACGACGCAGAGCGTCGGGGTATTGAACCCGTCGGCGCGAATAAAGGAACCGGCGGAGTAATCAGTCCCTTGGACAGGATGTGAGATTAGGAGTATCCGTATAAAATCATGATGTTATGTGCTATAATAGAAGAAAGCATCTTGATGTGATTCTTATACGGACAGATTTGTCGGGATAAAAATTTTATGCAGGATACGTATAATATATGTTATGCTCACACGCCACTGGCGTGGTAAGGAGAAAAGAATGAATAGTAAAAGAATTGGAGCTTTCTTTATTGATTTTATAATTACAGCAATGATTATGAACATACCATTTTGGTTATTGGTAATTTATCCAACTATAAAAGGGAACCAACCTTCTGATATCATATTGCGAACATTATTATCAACATTTATAGCTTTTATATATTTAATTCTACGGGATTTACCAAGCAAAGGAAGCGTAGGTAAAAGAATTTTAAAATTAAAAATAGTTAATTCTGAAACAAAAGAATCAGCAACTTTTTCTCAAAGATTATTAAGAAATATACCATTGCTTCTTAACTGGATTGAAATTATTATTTTTATTGTAAGTAATAAAAGAATTGGTGATAGAATAGCAAAAACTGATGTGGTAGAAAAATAAATGTCAGAAGATACTTTTTTTAGCATAATTATATTATATGTATTTCTTAATCTGATATTATTTATTTTATATAAATTTACAAATAAAATGAGAATATTGCATAAAATACTATCATTTATTGACAACATAATTTTTATATTAATTGTTGGATATGGATTTTACAGAGCAAATCCATTATTTGTTATTTTAGTCCCCTGCGTTTTACTAATTGTTTATCCACTTTCGTGGGGCTTAAATAAAGAATTATCAGATGATGATGTTGCATCTGTTGTAAGTTTACGTTCACCATTTCCTTTGAGAGATGAATCTAGAAAAAAAATAAAAGTTGGATTTGCTCATTTTGGAACATTTCCATTTTATTATTTATTAGACAGTTGGAAAAAAGCATAACAAAGGTTCGTAGCCGACAGCGGGTCAAGCCCGCTGCGGTACAACCAATTGTTAGGCGGACGCTCGCGATGGAGCGCTAACAGAAATGGAAAAAAAATTAGAATATTATTTAGATAAATTAATAACTTTCTC
>JAKSTS010000027.1 GCA_024402455.1 Treponemataceae bacterium | reverse complement strand
CAAAAACATCTTCAAAGCGTTCCATGAGCGGTTCAGATTTTTCATGTTCTGCAATCCGCACCGGAACTTCTTCTGCGGCAGCTTCTGCAAGTTTTTTGTCTTCTTTTTCTTCTGCTTTTTTAGGCGACTCTGCATGACGAACTGCTGCATTTTTTGCTATGCAGCAGATTATGCTTATAAAAAAGATTAACCCGATTGTTGCAAGCACAATTACACGCTGGGTTCTTTCAGGCATATGCATTACATTTTCATTAAAAACGGTGCTTACAAATCCATTTTGATTTTCCGCAGAAATCAACAGATAATTATTATTCTGGCCATTTGTGCCTTCAAAACTATTGATTTTCTGTTTTGAATTCCACGAAGAAATTGCTGCATTTTTGCAGACTGTTTCAAGATTTTCAGGTACAGAAAAAACAAAACCATGTGCTTCATTTTTCAAAGAATTCCAAAGATGTATGCTGCTCTGTGCCATTAAACGGTCTGTCGGAATAAAATAACGCAGCATAGACGGCGCATCTACATAAAAAGCAATTGTTCCAATAAACAGCATTTCATTATCATAAAACGGATAGGAAAAAATCAGCCTGTTATTTTCTGAATCACTGAAAATTCTGCTTTTTGTTCCTTCGGAAACTGCAATTGTGTTAAAATCTATATCGTTTTTGGGGTAATTTCTATAAGCGGCCGGTTCATCACCTTTTCTGGCGGCAAAATCCTGTGGAAATGTGCTGTAATATATTGTTTTTCCGTTTTCGCCGATTATTCGCAAACCTTCAAGACCCGGCGTTTCTGTAAGCAAATCTGAAGCAAGTGTTGCTCTTGTTTGAATCAAAAGCTCGTCCTGGTCTTTTTGCGTAACAGCCTGCAATTCCGGATTTGCAGCAAAAAGCGTAAACAATGCATCTTGAGTGTCTATATACTTTCCTACTGTTTGTGCCAAAGAGTCGTTGAATTCTTCAAGTTCTTTTACAACCATAGGTTTATAAAATGAATTTTCAATAACAGACAGCAGTCCAAAATGTGAGATTAATGCAAATGATAAACTTGCTGAAAAAGCAATAATTAGTGTAATAAAGACTCTTCGTCCTTCAGACACAGCAATTCCCCTTACGTATAATTTTCGGAAAATAATTTATAAACTTAATGAAGGACTGATATGTCATGCTGAATTTGATTCAGCATCTGTTTAATAAGACCCTGAAACCAGTTCAGGGTGACACCTTGTACAAGTAATTAAATAAACCGGTTGCGAGTTCTGCAACGCAAAATCTCGCATGCCAAACTCGTTTAAGCGACTGTACAGAAAAAACCGCTTGCGCAAAACTGTATTGAAAACAAAAAAGCCTGTTTTCTTCAAACAGACTTTTCACTTTTGAGACGAAGCAAAGGATAAACTTTCAGAGTAAAAGTTTAATGTACTAATCCACAACAAAAAAGGAAATAAATGAAAAAGCGCATCTTGCTTTCACAAGCTTAAAGTTTATCCTTTGCTGCACCCCAATAATATTGTTTTATTTAGAGCCTGACCAAAGGATAAACTTTTAGAGTAAAAGCTTAATGTACTAATTCACAACAAAAAAGGAATTAAAATGAAAAAGTGCACCTTGCTTTCACAAGCTTAAAGTTTATCCTTTGGTCAAGCCCGTTAAAAGGCAGGCTGCAAAAGCAGCCTGCCCATTCAATCTAAGCTAAAAAGCTTAAATTAGAATCTGTATGTCCAAGAAAGTGGGAAGTCGATGTGAGCTTCCTGACCACGGAGTCCTGTCCATCCCCATTCATGTCCCTGTTTTGCATGTGGAACGATGTCGCCTGTAGCGTAAGATCTTACACCCAAGTCGAATGAGCTAGCACCCATGCTGAATGAGAATGATGGGTAAGCGAATACCAACCATGCCTGATCACCGTTTGTTGTTGGAACAGCTGTACCTGCTACGCCAGTAAGACCTGAGTTAGCTGTTGCTGCAACTGATGTCTTTTCTTTAAGACCAGACTGTGAATAGCCCAATGCCAAGCTGAAGTTTGCATCGCTTGATACTGAGTATTTGATTGTGTTGCGTACACAGAATGGAAGAACCTTAGATGTTGTTGAACCAATCTTGCTGTAACCAACAGCTACTGCTACGTCATCAGAAATGCCGTTGCGGAAGTTGAGGTTTGCACCAACGTCAAACAAGAATGATGTATAAGCTGTGCTTGCGTTTTTAACAGCAGAAGCTTTTTCTGTGTAGAATGCTACAGCAGCATAAAGGTTTGTTCCAATTTTTGCTTCCTGCAATCCTTTGAATGTGAAAGAAGCATAGATTGTGTGATCCTGATATGCTTTGTCGTTTGTTTCAGCTGTTGTGCCGTTTTCATAACCAAAGTTTCCTTTGTATGTAGCACCTACAGAGAACAAGTCTGCATCATAACCAGCACCGATAGCGATTCCGTTGAACATGCCTTTCTTAAGCATTGTCTGGTAATCTGTAGCCTGCTGATGTTCGTTTCTTTCGCTGCGAGCTGATTCAAGACCAACACCAACCATAAGGTGATCTACGCCTGTGTATACAACGTGGATACCATCGTATACCAAGTCAGAAGCTCTCTGCCAACGGCCAACAAGACCAGGAATGAAGTTGAATCCCCATTTGTACCATGTTGACCATTCAGACCAGTCAAGGTTTGGACCAGCACTGCGTGCATAGCCTACTTCGTCAAGGTTACCAATACCAATTTCCAACCAGTCAACTGGTTTGAGAACAGCAGCTACACATGAGCGATTACCATCACCTACGTCGTTATTAGCAGATGAGTTCCAAGACCAGCGTGGTTTTACAGAAAGGATTGATTTTTCAGCTGGTGTCAATGTCTGAACGTCAAAACGGATGCGTCCCTTAACCTTAGCACGACCGTCAGCTGTTACAGCTTCACCGTTTACTTCATCACGGAGGAATCTACCACCATCAAAACCCCAGTAAGACTGACCACCATTGATCATGATTTCAGGCTGTGTCTTCAATGTGTTAGAAATAGACACTGTCTGAGCAAATGCCATAGAAACTACAGCAAGTGCAAGCAAGATTGCAATAATCTTTTTCATTTACAACTCCTTTTTTGTTGTTACAGAGAATATAATGCAATTGACTTTTGATGTGTTTAAGTTTTATTAAAATATATTATAAATGTTTTATAAATATTATCTCTTTTTTAACTTTTAAACTTTTTTTATATTTTTTTTTGTAACCTTTTTTTGTTACATCAAGCTCAGCACCTGTGCCAATCTATCGTTTTTTACGCTAGCAAACAGACACCAAAATAAATTCGGCATAATGCTATATACAAAATGTCATGACGAATTTTATATAGCATATAGTGGGTTGTCTAAAAAGAATTGTCATGCCGAATTTAGTTCGGCATCTATACTATGATATAGCGTATAGATTCTGAACTAAATTCAGGATGACGCTATGAATTAAACTATTTAGTCAGTCCCCTATACACACATACAGCGCAGCCTCATTCTAAACAAGAAACCCGTCATCCCGAACTCGTTTCGGAATCTGGTCAAATTGTCGCCCCGAACTCGACAGCCTTGTTTCGGGATCCGGTCAAACTGTCACCCTGAATTCATTTCAGGGTCTCTTATAACAGATGCTGAAACGCGTTCAGCATGACAAAAGGACGCGTTCAGCATGACAAAAGAACAAGTTCTGCATGACAGACGCAAAAATTATCCTTAAATATTCATCTATAATATAATTATACCCACGACGCAGAATTCCTGCAATTTACAAATTCGGCATGTTTTGATTGCGCGGTCATTCAGTTTTTGCTAGAATATTTAATTATGGAGCACATTTTAATCGTAGACGGAACAAACGACACAGCTGCGCAAAATCTTCTTGAAGAAACCGGCTATACTGTAACGACTTTGCGAAACGTTTCACAGGCAGCTGAATGGCTTCAACGGAACAAGTGCGATCTTGTAATATCAGAAACTAATTTTCAGGACCACACAGGTTTTTTTCTCGTGCGGTTTATCCGCAAAAAACTTGGAGACCTGCGCATTCCTTTTATCTTTTTGAGTTCCAAAAGATCAACAAAATATAAAGTACACGGTTTGAAAAACGGTGCAAACGATTACATTACAAAACCTTTTATTCACGAAGAATTTTTAGCCCGTGTAAAAGTCCAACTGCGGACGGGAATGCTCCTCAAAAACACACCTCATGCAGCAGACACAAACGAATCAAAAGGTCTTAATCCTGCACTTGAACTGCACGAACCTTACAATTTCGGGCCTTTTACTGTAAATTATCAGCAGGTCAAACTGGAAAAAAACGGCAAAACAGTTCAATTGACATTGCAAGAGTTTAAAATTCTTACATATCTAATAGAAAGAGCAAATCAGGCTGTCAAAAAAGAAGATCTTCTTGACAATCTGTGGCAATACGATGCAGTAATCGGTCTTAGAACTGTCTACACTCACCTTTCGTGGCTCAGAGATAAGCTGCGCACAGAAGAAAAACCAGGCGGTTACATACAGACAGTGCGGCAGGTCGGTTACATGTTCGTTCCAGAAGGTCTTGACGAATAATTTTTCTAAAAAAACAAAAACTGAAACTTTCCATATTTTTAAGGATGGTTCTTTTCTTAATCGCATGACTGGCCGATTAAAACCGCCGGCTTTTAGAATTTTTACAACACATTTACAGCTAAAACCAATACAAAAGTTCAGTTTTTTCACAGGCTTGCAAAATAAATTGAACTTTTCAGCTGGCTTCAATCAGCAGATGTTTTAAGCCGGCAGCGTTATTTTATGCAAAAACTTCTATATAATGCACAATTATACACATACACACTGCGCCGGTTCTGCACAGAACATAATGCCAGAGGCTTTTCAAGACATGCACATGTTTTGAACTGATTGAAAAAAATAGCAGAGTATTCTATTATGCAAACTAATATTTGTTTTGCGGAGATTTTATGCAAATTACACTTGAGCATTTAAAACGCACCTATACAGGAGCTTCTGGACAGGTTACGGCAGTTCAGGACGTTTCCCTTTCAATTCCATCAAACACAATTTATGGAATTATCGGCAAAAGCGGCGCCGGAAAATCTTCGCTTATGCGGCTTATAAGCCTGCTTGAAACACCTGATGTCGGTGCCGTTTATTATGACGGACGCCGCGTAGACAACCTTTCCAAACAGGAGCTTATCGCGCAGCGGCGCAAAGCCGGAATGATTTTCCAATACTTCAATCTTTTGAGTTCAAGGACGGCTGCAAAAAATATTGCTTATCCGCTTGAAATCTGCGGAACACCAAAAGCTGTTATAAAAGAACGTGTTGAAGAAATGCTTGCTCTTGTCGGGCTCGAAAACCGCGGCGATGCACCAATCAGCACACTTTCTGGCGGACAAAAGCAGCGCGTGGCAATTGCACGTGCACTTGCTGCAAAACCAGATGTTCTTTTCTGCGACGAAGCAACAAGCGCCCTTGACCCGCAGACAACACGCGCAATTCTTTCGTTAATAAAAGAAATACAGCAGAAAATGAATCTTTCTGTTGTAATGATTACACACCAGATGGAAGTTGTGCGCGATGCATGCAACCTTGTTGCCGTGCTTGACAAAGGGCTTGTTGTTGAAGAAGGAACAGTCAAAGACGTTTTTTCTTCTCCAAAAGCAGACGTAACAAAAGATTTTCTGGCTCATCTTGTGCCGGTTACAGAAATTAAATAAGGAGCTAGAAATTGAATCAGGTTATTCAGCTTGTAGGAACAGCTTCGCTCGAAACTTTATGCATGGTCTTTTTTTCAACAGTTTGTTCCCTTATTCTTGGGTTTCCACTCGGAATTCTTCTTTGCGTAACAGACCCCGTTTCTGGAATTATTCCAAAACCAGTTACAAACCAGATTTTAAGCCGCATAGTCAACGTGCTCCGTTCTTTTCCTTTTATTATATTGATGATTCTGCTTTTTCCGCTTTCCCGCTTTATTGTGGGAACAAGCATCGGCACACGGGCAACAATCGTGCCGCTTTCAATTGCTGCAGCACCTTTTGTTGCAAGAATTATTGAAACTTCGCTCAAAGAAGTTGACCACGGTGTAATTCAGGCTGCAAAAGCAATGGGCTCAACAAACATGCAGATTATTTTAAAAGTACTTGTTCCAGAGTCATTGCCTTCGCTTGTTTCAGGCATTACACTTACAATAATCAATTTAATTGGTTACTCCGCCATGGCCGGGGCAATTGGCGGCGGCGGACTTGGAGACCTTGCCATTCGTTACGGCTATCAAAGATTTCGCACAGACATTATGATTTGTGCCGTTGTAGTAATTCTTGTTCTTGTTGAATTAATTCAGTTTGCAGGCACAGTTATTGCAAACAACATGATGAAACGACGTTAAAAGTTTGCGTTGCAAACTGTTAAATATAAAGTTCTGCAGTTTTTATTTTTTGAAATTGCATGATTTTTTACAGGAGAAACTTATGAAAAAAACATTGTTAGTTCTTGCAGCACTGCTTGCTGCATCTCTTCTTTTTGCAAACGGCGGAAAAGATTCAGATTCTTCAGTTCTTGTCGTTGGTGCAACACCAGAGCCACATGCAGAAATGCTGAACCTTATTGCTTCTGATCTTGCAGAACAGGGCATTACGCTTAAAGTTGTTGAATTTACAGACTATGTTACACCAAACACAGCTGTAGAAGACGGTCAGATTAATGCAAACTTTTTTCAGCACATTCCTTACATGGAATCATTCAACAAAGAAAAGAATTATCATCTTGTAAATGCAGGCGGCATTCATATTGAACCAATCGCTCTTTATTCAAATAAAGTCAACTCACTGGACAAAATCCAGAACGGTTCAACTATTGCAATTCCAAACGACCCGACAAACGAAGGCCGCGCACTTCTGCTTTTGCAGTCAGCAGGTCTTATTCAGCTTGCCCCAGAAGCCGGCATTGAAGCAACACCACTTGATATTACCGTAAACTTCAAGGGACTCAAATTCCGCGAAATTGAAGCTGCATCTCTTCCACGTGTTTTAAACGATGTTGATGCTGCAGTTATCAACGGAAACTATGCAATTCCAGCAGGTCTTAGCGCAGCAAAAGACGGTCTGCTTGTTGAAGGCAAAGATTCACCATATGTAAACATTATTGCAGTAAAAGCCGGCAACGAAAAAGATCCGCGCATCGTTGCACTTGTAAAAGCTTTGCAGAGTCAGAAAATTAAAGATTTTGTAAAAGAAAGATATCCAGCCGGAGAAGTTATTGTTACTTTCTAATTTCTGTTAATTAATTTTAGACATCAGCTTAAACAAAAGGGGCTGTCCAAAAGGTTTAAATCCTATGTCATTCTGAATTTGATTCAGAATCCAACACACTACATGCAGTGTAGATGCTGAAATGAATTCAGCATGACAGGACTTCTTGGACAGCCCCTTTTATCTTTTATTAAAACACCAATACAAGTTTTATATTAAACCAATGAAAGCACTTTTGTCGGACAGCCGTTTACACAGTCGCCACAGGCCGTACACAATGCATAATCTACAACAGGCAAGCCGTCAACAAGATGAATTGCATTCTTTGTACAGGTGCGTTCGCATTTGCCGCATTTTATACAGCCGCTTTTGCAGTTTTTTATAATTGCAGGTTTGTTCTGTGAACGGTTTGAACAGTTTACACGAACACCTTTTTGAGAAGCTGAAACACGGCTGATGATTTTCTGAGGACAAACGTTTACACATACTCCACAGCCTGTGCATTTTTCTGCATCAACATGAGCAATGCCATCATCTTTTACAGAAATTGCACCAAATTTACACACATTTGCACAGTCACCAAAACCAATGCAGGCCCAACCGCAAATTTTTGTGCCGTTTATGCTTTGCTTTGCAGCAGCACAAGACTTTACACCGATATATTCGCCTTTTACGGCAGAATGGTCTTTTGAGCCGGCACAGGCAACAACAGCAACTTTCTGGTCAACCGAAACAGTCTGTCCCATTATTTCTGCAATTTTTTGAGCTGTAGCAGCACCACCGGCTGTACAGCCGTCAACAGGAGCAAGACCCTTTGCACATGCTGCAGCAAAACCATCACATCCCGGAAAACCGCAGCCACCGCAGTTTCCGCCGGAAAGACATGAACGGATTTTTTCAATCTGCGGATCAACAGGAACGTAAAATACTTTTTTGAAGATGCCGAGCAAAACACCCAAAACAAACGACAAAACAAAAGCAACTAAAACTGTATATACAATAGTCATTTGATTTTCCTCACTTTATTAAACCGGCAAAACCGCCAAAAGCTAAAGACATCAACGAAGCTGCAACAAACAAAATCGGAGTTCCTTTCAAAAACGACGGAATCGGCGCAATTTTAATGCGTTCACGTATGCCAGACATAAGTACAAGTGCCATCAAAAAGCCGCATGCAGAACCGACTGCATAAACAATTGATTCAACGAACGAATACTGTTTTGAAATGCAGTTGAGCGTAACAGCCAGAATTGCACAGTTTGTCGTAATCAATGCAAGATAAACACCCATTGAACTGTAAAGAGCCGGTGCAGACTTTTTGAGATAAAACTCAACAAGCTGAACAAGACTTGCAATTACAAGAATAAACGTCAGCGTCTGAAGGAATGTCAAACCTAAAGGTTCAAGCACAAAATGATAAAGCGGATAAGTTACAGCTGTTGCAAGAACCATAACAAAAGATGTCGCAATACCCATTCCAGTTGCCTTTGAAACATCTGTACTCATACCAATAAACGGACACAATGCAAGAAACTGAATTAAAACAACGTTATCAATCAGCATTGCCGAAATAAAAATCTTAAAAAGTTCGTTCATTTTTTGCCTCCAAGTGCCGCTTTTACAGCATTTGCAATTGCAATGAACATGCCAAAAACAAAGAAACCGCCGGCAGCTTTGCTAAAAAAGCCAATGCAGTAATTTTCTGGAATAATCTGAATGCTCAAGATTGTTCCAGCACCTAAAAGTTCGCGTACAAATGAAATGCCGCACAAAACCCATGTATAACCAAGGCCCATGCCTAAAGCATCAAGCGCTGCATTAACAGGCGGCTGCTTAAATGCATAAGATTCAACACGCCCCATAATAATGCAGTTAACAACAATAAGCGGAATAAAAACGCCCATTGCTGCAGAAAGAGCCGGCAGATAAGCCTGCATAAGCAAATCTACAATTGTCGTAAACGATGCAATAACAACAATAAAAATAGGAATTCGAATTGAATCTGGAATTAATTTTCTAAAAAGACTGATAATTATTTCGCTCATAACAAGAACGAACGTCATTGCAAGCCCCATTCCAAGACCATTCGTAAGTTTTGTTGTAACAGCCAGTGAAGAACAAAGTCCAATCATCAGCACAAGCAAAGGATTTTCTGCAAGAAGACCGTTTGTAAATATTTTCAGTTTTTCTTTCATTGTGCGTTCTCCTCTATTACAGTCTTAGCTTCGTTTACAGCTGTCTTTACGATTTCAGCAATTCCTTTTGATGTAATTGAAGCCCCGGAAATTGCAGCAATGTCTTCTCCAACAGCAAAAGCATCAGCAGATGTTTTTCCATTATATTGATCCATGTAACCGCCTTCTTTTGCCCTCTGACCAAAACCAGGTGTATCAGACAATTCAAGAATAACAGTTCCAGTTACTGCATAAGACGTATCTACACCCACAAGGATTAATGCCTTGTCATATGTAGGACCTTCTGCTTCAACAACTGCACCAAGAAGGCTTCCGTCAGCAGTTCTTGCAAGATTTATGCTTTTAATTGTTACAGTACCAACCTGCGGTTCAAAATCTTTTACAGATTCAAATTTATCTGCGTCTGCAAAAACCTGTTTCATTGCAGCAGCAGAACCAGACATTTTCATTTCTGCAATTACTGGTTCTGTAATGCTGTTTACAAGTGCCAGCGCTACGCAGGAAACAACTGCAAAAATCGCCAGCGTAAACCCAAGTTTCAATGTTTCTTTCATTTTGCAGTTCCTCTCTTAGATGTGCCATAAATCCGTCCGGTCAGACGGTTCAAGAAAGGCACAAGTGCATTCATAATCAAAATGCTGAACATAACGCCTTCAGGATAACCGCTGAACTGGCGGATTAATCCAGTTATTAAACCACAGCCAAAGCCAAAGATTATTCTGCCTTTTTTTGTAACTGGGGTAGTTGCATAATCTGTAGCCATAAAAACAGCGCCAAACAAAAGACCGCCGGACATAAGTTCAAAAAGAATATTGCCTGAACACAAACCGCTGTCGCCGGCAAAAACCCAGCCGTAAATTACAGCAGTCAAAACCATTGTTACAGGCGTGCGCCAGTCAATTATTTTTGTACATGCAAGAAAAACAAAAGCAATTAAAATGAGCAGCGAGCTTGTTTCGCCGATGCATCCGCCGGTTGTGCCAAAAAACAAATCTGCAACAGAAACAGAACCTGCACCAAGTGCAAGAGGTGTTGCAGAAGAAACAGCATCAACGGCAAAAGCAGGAGCTTCCCATGTTCCCATCAATTTTGAAAAACTGATGAACAAAAAAGCACGTCCAGTCAAAGCAGGGTTAAAAACATTTGCACCAAGACCGCCGAAAAACTCTTTTGCAACAACAATTGAAACCAAAGAAGCAAGCATCGGCATCCACAGCGGCAAACCAGGAGGCAGCACAAGGCCGAGCATCATGCCGCTTACAAGTGCAGAACAATCATTTGCACGCACAGGCTGTTTTGTCAGCTTGCGGAATAAAAACTCAAAAACAACGCTTGAAGCACTTGTAACAAGCAAAGTAAGAAGCGCATTTATTCCAAAAAGAACAACACCAAAAATGCACAGCGGCAAAAGTGAAACAGCCACAGTGCACATAATTTTCTGTGTTGTGTTTGAATTTGCAATATGCGGACTTGTTGAAAGATAAATCTCGTTTACATCAGACGTTGCACTCATTAATTTGCTCCTTTTTGGGCTTCTGCAGCAGCTTTTTCTTTTGCTTTTGCCTGTGCTGCACGAATATTCATTTTGCCCAGTCTGAAATATTGAACAAGACGGACTTTTGCAGGACAGACAAATGAACATGAACCGCATTCAATACAGTCCATCAAACCATATTTTGCTGCAGCGTCAAGATTTTCAGCTTTTATTGAACGAAGCATCATGACCGGTGTCAAACCGCACGGACATGCATTAACACAATTTCCACAGCCGATGCATGGAGTTTCTGCAAGCAGAGAAACTTCTTTTTCTGTCAGGAATAAAACGCCGGAAGTGTTTTTCTGAACAGGGAACATTGAATTCATCATTGCAAAGCCCATCATTGGACCGCCGCTGATAATCTTTTTTACACCCGGCTTAAGCTTGATAACTTCCGGAATCAAGTCACCGATCATTGTTCCGACAGGAACACGCAGATTTTTTGGCACTTCACATGTTCCGCCTGAAATTGTAAGAGCACGTTCTACAAGAGGTTTGCCAAGTCTGAATGCATCAGACATTGCAATAAGTGTGCCTACGTTCTGAATGACACAGCCGGCATCTGCAGGCAGTTTTTTTGACGGAATCTCACGGTTAAGAACAGCTTTTACAAGCATTTTTTCTCCACCTTGAGGATATTTTGTCTTTACAAGCTGCACAGAAATATCTTTTTTTCCACTTTGTGCTATGACCTGTTCAAGATGTTCAACTGTATAAGCCTTGTTGTCTTCAACTGCAATTACAGCACGTTTTGCGCCAGTCAAATGCATTGAAATTGCAAGACCATCAACAAGTTTTTCAGCATCTTCAACAAGAGCACGTTCGTCTATCGTAAGATAAGGTTCACACTCAGCGGCATTCGCAATTACGCAGTCAATTGTTTTGCCTTCCGGCACATTAAGCTTGACATGTGCAGGAAATGCTGCGCCACCCATGCCGACAATGCCGCAAAGACGAATGCGTTCAATTGCAGCCGATTTTTCTGCACTGAAAGGATCAAGCGGTTCAAGATAGCTTGTGCGGTCAGTGCCATCTGATTCAATGACAATGCACAAAGCTTCTGTATTGCCAGTTACAAGGCGCATTTCAATTTTCTTTACGATGCCGGCAATTGAAGCATGAACAGGCACAGAAAATGCACCAGTGCCGTCAGCAATGACCTGACCTTTTGCAACAGAATTTCCAACAGAAACACAAGGCACATTTGGTGCTCCGCCCTGCGTTACAGGAATTACAACCGTCTTTGTTGACGGCATTGCATTTTCAACAGCATAAGCTGATGAAAGCTTTTTATTCTCCGGCGGATGAACACCGCCTTTAAAAGTGCGTAGATTCATAATGCATTATTTTACAACAAAATCCATCATTTTGGAAGAGCAGCAGGACAGCTGTAAACATCCTGAAAAATTGAAATTTTCAGCATCATGCTAAAAAAACTGAGGATTTTCTGTGTTTGATTCAGATAGAATGAGATTATTTTTTTTAGGAATTCTGATTAATTGCCTGCTTCTGCAACTATCAAGACAAACGCTTTTAAGTGCAAAAAGACTATAATCTGTGAAGAGAAATTGCTTCAACTGGACATATTTCGTGACAGCAGAAACAATGCAGGCATTTTTTGCGGTCAAGCATATGTACAAAAGAATCTTTTGCAGGTGCTTTATTTGGAGCAGCTTCAATTGCGGCTTCGTCTGTGCCGTCTGCATAAGCAGAAAATCTTAAAATATGTGCCGGACAGATTTCAATGCAGCGTCCGCAGCGGATGCATTTTTCTGCATGAAACCGAGGTGTCTTTACAAAAACCAATTTTGCAGCTGAATTTACAAAACCCGGCAGCATGCGCTGCAAAGTTACGGCAGCAGCAGAATCCTGAACAGCTTTAAACTTTCTGGTAACAGAACGGATTTCTGCAATATCATCACCTGTCGTAACAATTTCATCAGGTGAATTAAGCCAGCGTTTTCTTTCGAGCGCGTCTTTTAAATTTGCAATCTGATTCGGGTTATAGCCGACAAGATCTGCACAAACCCAGTCAAGTGCAAGAATATTATCTGAAGCACCAAGAAAACCAAGTTTTACAGGGTCTCCGTTTCCAGGTCCACCAGGTCCTTCCATACCGACAATTGCATCCATTATTGCATACTGTGCATTTGCTGCAATATTCAAATCTGTAAGAAAAGCACCAAAATCTTTTTTATCAGCAAATCTATAATGAGTCTTTGCTTTTTTCAGTCCGACCATAAGACCAAAAAGATTTTTCATGGCACCTGTATAAGACATAAACTGATGGCTTTTTAATTTTGAAAATGAAACAACAAAAACTAAATAAGTAAAGAATTATGCAAAATCAAGAACTATTACAATTTTTCCTTCAGGGCATTCAACAAGACGCTGACCTGAAAATTCGACCCATTCGCCGCCATTGTTAATAATCTGGTCATACATTCCTGTCTGTTTTGCTGCAGAAGTAGGGTTTGCAGTTGCAGGAGATTCGCCGACAATAACACGTGAAGCACCTAATTCAACAAAAGCTTTTACACATGCACCGACAACAACAGGATGAGTGCAGACAGCAGCTTCAGGCTTTTTTGGAGATAAAATATTCGGCTTTAAAAGCACAGTTTTTCCTGTAACATCAGGCGGCGGCACCAAAGTGAGAAGTTGCTTTACAGCTGAATAAACTCTGTCAAAATCGTATTCTTCGCATTTCTGCAACGCAACTGTCTTTGTCATACAGAAATAACTCCATTATCTCTAAACTAATCAACTATACTCCCTATCGGCATATTTTGGCAACTACTTTCGAATATTTTTAAATTTCAACTTTTCCGCAGACTATGAATCAAAGCAGCATTCTCCGACTATAGACGCTGCTTTCTGCACAAACAGATTATCATTTTTTTGAAAAATGAAATTTCCAGAAACAGCTTTATTCTACATTATTATATGAAATATTTCCAATTTTTTTTTATTGCCGTTGCAAAAAGCAGAAATTTGTCGCATAATTCGCACATATGAAAATTTCAGAAATCCTTAAAAAAAAGAAATTACTGGTTTCATTTGAAACTTTTCCTCCAAAACCAACAGCAGATAAAGCAACATATCAATCTATAGTAGATGCATCCATTGAACTTTCTAAAATGCAGCCGGACTTTATGAGCGTCACTTATGGTGCAGGCGGCGGCACAAGTTCCAACACGGCAGACATTGCTGCACGAATCAACAACGAATGCCACATTCCAGCACTTGCACATTTATCATGCATTTCTTCAACAAAAGAACAAGTTACTTCGGTTGTGCAGCAGCTTCAAAAATCAGGCATAGAAAACATTCTGGCTCTTCGCGGCGACATTCCGCCAGATCCGAATTTTGTTCCGCCGAACCAATACAAATATGCATATGACCTTATAAAAGAGCTGAAAGAAACAACAGATTTCTGCATTGGTGCCGCATGCAATCCAGAAGGTCACCCAGAATGCACAAACAAAGACGTTGACCTTGATCATCTGAAACTAAAAGCAGATTTGGGCTGCTCTTTTTTGACAACTCAAATGTTTTTTGACAACAACATGTTCTACAACTTTTTGTACCGTGCACAACTCAAAGGAATAAAACAGCCGATTTTTGCAGGCATTATGCCCGTAACAAATGCCGCACAGATTAAGCGCATGATGTCGCTTTCAAATGCATTTATGCCAAGAGAGCTGCTCAACCTAATTGAAAAGTTCGGTGCTTCAAATGAAGCAATGAAACAAGCCGGAATTGATTATGCAACATATCAGATTGTTGACCTTATCAGTAACGGTGTGCGCGGCATTCACATTTATACAATGAACAAACCGGATGTTGCCCGCTCAATAATGAACAACATTTCAAGTATTGTGGCTTCTCAGAACGTTTAGAGATAATATGTCCATGACCTTTTAAGGGAGAAACTCGCATGAATTTTAAAAAGTTTTTTCAAGACAAAATATCAAAAAATCAACCGGTCTTTTTTGACGGAGGCATGGGCACAATAATACAGGCTTTGCAGGCCGGCGAAAAAGTCGAACTTGTAGATTTTGCCCTTAAAGATTCCTTGAATTATCATGCCCCGGACGAACTTTCTGTTACTAATCCTGAACTTATCAAAGCAATTCATCTTGCTTATTTAAAAGCCGGTGCAGACATTGTTACGACAGACACTTTTGGTGCAACACCGATAAAGCTCGAAGATTCAGCATTTAAAACAGAAGACATTATTGAAGCAGCTGTGCGCAATGCAAAAGAAGCCATAAAACAGTCTGACAAGACAGCTTTTGTTGCACTTGACGTAAGTTCAACAGGCAAACTGCTTGAACCGATGGGGCCGCTTTCTTTTGATGAAGCATACGAAAATTATAAAACGACAATGATTGCAGGCGAAAAAGCTGGCGCAGATTTAGTAATCATTGAAACGATGAGCGATCTGTATGAAACAAAGGCTGCCGTTCTTGCAGCAAAAGAAAATACTGACCTGCCGATAATTGTTTCTGCAACATTTCAAAACAACATGCGCACATTGACCGGCGCAGACGCTTTGACTGCAATTGTTTATCTTGAAAGCCTTGGTGCAGATGCTGCCGGTTTTAACTGCGGCGGCAGCCTTGCAGATGCAGCAAAACTTACAGAAACAATGTGCTCTTATGCATCAAAGCCTGTTCTGGTGCAGCCAAATGCAGGTCTGCCAGCTGTTGAAAACGGCAGGACTTTCTTTAAAGTTTCGCCTGAAGAATTTGCAGCAGCACAGGCAGAAAATTACAAATGCGGAGCACTTGTTCTCGGCGGCTGCTGCGGCACCACACCTCTGCATATTCAGGCAATGGTCAAAGCTGTTTCAAGAGAAGCCGAAAAACCAGCAGAAATTAAAGAACAGCCGCTGAAAAACCACACAATCATCTGTTCCTACAATGAATGTGCAGACATTGGTTCAAAAGAAAAAGGTCCTGTAATCATCGGTGAACGCATCAACCCGACAGGCAAAAAGAAATTCAAGCAGGCTTTGCTTGACAACAACATGCAGTATATCATTGACGAAGCTTCAAACCAGATAAACGCAGGTGCACATATTCTTGACGTAAATGTCGGACTGCCAGGAATTGATGAACAGCAGATGATGGTTAATGCAGTAAAACTTCTGCAGAGTTCCTTTAGGACACCGCTTCAAATTGATTCAAGTGAACCGCCTGTTCTTGAAAAAGCACTGCGATATTATAATGGAAAAGCGCTGATTAATTCTGTCAACGGAAAGAAGCACGTAATGGAAGCTGTTTTTCCACTTGTAAAAAAATACGGCGGAACTGTTGTAGCACTTCTGCTCGACGAAAACGGAATTCCACCAACAGCAGAAGAACGGCTTGCAATTGCTGACCGTATTTTTGAAACAGCAGCATCCTATGGAATTTCCAAACGCGACATTGTAATTGATTCGCTTACATTGACAATCAGCTCGCAGCAGAAAGAGGCTCGCGAAACGCTGCGTACAATTCAGCTTGTAAAGCAAAAATATGGCTGCAAAACAGTGCTCGGCGTTTCAAACATCTCGTTCGGACTTCCACGGCGCGAAATTATCAATGCACATTTTTTCACACAGGCACTTGCAGCCGGTCTTGACGCATGCATTATAAACCCGCTTTCGCAGGACATGATGGCTGCATTCCGTGCATTCCGTGCAATTGCCGGTTTTGACGAAAATTGTCTTGAATATATAGAAAATTATGCAAACACCGTGGCACCGTCACAGAATGCTGCCGCAGTTACAAAAGACAATGGAACAGCACAAAATCAAGATGCCGTACAGGATTTAAAATCAATTATCATAAATGGTTTTAAAGACCGTTCAGCACAGGCTGCAAAAGAACTTTTAAAAACACAGCCGGCGCTCAGCCTTATAAATGAACATATTGTGCCGGCCCTCGACATTGTCGGAAAAGATTTTGAAAGCGGCAGAAAATTTCTTCCGCAGCTGCTGCTAAGTGCAGAGACTGTTTCAAAAGCTTTTGAAGTAATAAAGGCACATCTTGCAGAAACAGGCGAAGCTCAAGACAGCAAAGGTTCAATAGTCATTGCAACCGTACAGGGCGACGTACACGACATTGGCAAAAACATCGTAAAGGCAATGCTTGAAAATTACGGCTATACAGTAATTGATCTTGGCAAAAACGTGCCGGTCGATGACGTTGTAAAAGCAGTCGAAGAAAACGACATAAAACTTGTAGGCTTAAGTGCACTTATGACTACAACAGTTGCAAGCATGGAACAGACAATAAAAGCACTGCGCCAATATGAAAAACGTTCAGGCAAAACTGTAAAAATTATGGTTGGCGGCGCCGTGCTTACGGCAGACTATGCAAAAAAAATTGATGCCGATTTTTATTCCAAAGATGCAATGAACAGTGTTGAAATTGCAAAAGAGGTGTTTGGCGCATGACAGAAAAACAGAAAGAAACACCGCCTTCTTTAAAAGAATACAGCGCACTTACTTCATATTTTTTTGTACTTACTCATCCTAAAACATGGAAAGCATTGTTTTCTTATCTTTGGACAGTTTTAAAAGATTTCTTTTTTCTGCAATACAGAGAAAAACTCGGACTTCTCAAGATAAAAATCATTCACGTTGACTGTCCTTACGATGAACTTGTGCCATTCAAACCGGAAAAAGTTGACATTTATCTTGATTTTATCAATTTCTGGATTCGTCCGCTGTCATGCCTTATAAAGCACAATAAAAAAACAGCCAGCAGACATTTTATCGAATTTCTATCGCTCATCAATCGCTGCTATAAAGAAGCTGCCGATTTTTATCGTTTCAGGATGTCTACGACAAACAGACCAAAAGGAATTGCCAACCGCAAATTTCTCTGGCTTAAACTGCTCGACCCGCATTATCTTTGCGTACCAAGCCTTCATGTTTCTGTAATGGTGCTTGCAACAACTTATTACAAACGAGCATTTAAGGAAGAACAGTTTTCAAAGGAAGAACAGGATTTTTATAACGCAGAAATTTATAAAGGTGCAATTGAAATTGCAGAAACCGTGCTTTACACAAAACAGCACAGCATAAACTGCATCGGCGCTGCACTTTATATGATGAACTACATCCTCGATAATGAATTCAGCATTCAGGATGCAGTTGATTTTATTGACAGTATGTTCAAAAACGCAGACGACATTTCAGATGAAAACAAAAAAATAATAAACGACCATCTGAACACACTTTTTGAACAGCTTCTCCTTGAAGGCTCAAATGAATACGACTGGATTACCCCTTTAAAACGCTGGATAATCAAATACGAAAACAACGAACAAAATTGATTTTGCATAACAGTTTTTTGTAAACGACAGATGTCCCATCTTATACAGAAAAACTTGCAGAATGCGAACCTTAATAAAAACAGGCAGAAAGTAAAAAACACTTTTCCCACTCTCTCCACTTTTTTGCAGTTGACATGTATTGAAATTTCTCGATAATAGAAGGCATGGGAAAGAACGCAAAGAAAAAAGACGAAGGCCTTTTTGCAAAGCTTTTTGAGGGGCTTTTTGCACCATCAGATCCAGAAGCAGAAAAAAGACGTGCTTTAAAACTGATTGCAAAACAAATTGGAAAATCTAAGTACAAATTCTATAAATGTCAGCAGAACCAGGTGCAGCCGGCAATGGCAAAATGGTTTTTTGAACTTTACCGTGATTTATCGCCGGCACAGGCACTGCTTGCAACACCGCAGGCTGTAAATGTACTTAAAAACTGTATAATTGACTATTCACTTTCTGACAACCAGAAAGCAAAAGTTGAACTTCTTACAGATGAATCCATAACAGAAAGAGCTTCGAAAATTTCAATAAAAGACCTTTCTAAACAGGTTTATAATGATTTTGCTGCTTTAACTGCGGAATTTGACCAAAACCGGATTGCATCAATAGACAATCTTTATTCGCTTTTTCTGTCATTCTGTTCATTTGTAACATTTGACTATTACTTTCTTCTAAAAAAATTTGACTCAGGTTTTCACGAGAGGGATTTTTCTCACACACCAAATTTTGTGGCAGTAAAAGCAACCCATCTCATTGACGACTTAAAGGATTTTATGGCTGTTGCATGGTGTCTCCGCTTAAAAGCAAACTGGCCGACAATGCTGAAATTCATAAAAGAATATAAATCTGCAGAAGTCCTTTCATCTTCAACATGGAATAAAATTCTTTCACGCATTTCTGATGTCCGCTCAAGTGAAATTCTTGAACAGATTATTGCCTATTCTACTGAAAATCCAGGCTACAAATATCAGGCAAAAGACAAAGCAGACAGAATTGTTGATACATATCTTGAACAGACACGCAACAGAATTGAAAATCTTCTTAAAAAGCTTACATCAGAAAAAGCAAATTCTAAATCTGATGAGCTTTTAAAGGCACTTTTTGGCAAGACAGAAGTTGTCATTCTTAAAAACTACACGGCAGAATCAGAAGCATTAAACTCAAAACGAATGTCAACACGCTTTGAATACTGTCTGCCATTAAACTATATGAAAGCCTTTTTGAACGACTATTACAAAAAAGACGTACGTGAAGTTTATGACCTTGTAATTATGCGCGGCAAATGGACAGATCAGGACCGCTCAAAACAGATGTCAAACGCATATAACGAACTGCTTGATTTTTCAACGCAAATTACATCACTTGATGAATTCATTGGCAATGCAATCAGTTCAGGTAAGCATAAATTTATTCTTTCAAATGGACGCGACATAAATCAGGAAGCACATTCCATTTTGACAAAAGGTACACAGGATTTAGTACTTTTTGCAAAATTCTTACGGCTTCTTATTGACGACTGCGCAAAACCTAGTCCGGGAATTCTTATAAACTGGAAAGAAGTTGAGCACGTTGCAGAATCTCCTGTAAAGAATTTAATGGCAGCAGTTTATAAAAAGATTTATCTTTTTGTTTCGCTTATGCAGATTTACCTTACAGAAAGCAAAGGCGTTTAATTTTGCTTAAACCAACTTTTTAGAAGAAGGCTTTCCCGTTAATTAAAGGAAAGCCTTTTTTTATTGCATCTTCAGTTTTTTTGCTGACGATTGCAGAAAACAGGTTCAAATCATTATAGCATAACATTTAAAGATACATTTACTTTAATCATCTTAAATATCTCTATATCTTTAATGCAGCAAGAACATCTTTAACACAATTTTCAGATAATTTCTCAATTTTTTTAATAATTTTTCTAAAGTATTTATTTTAACTTCCGACAATCAAATTGTAGTGCTAAACATTGCATCTATGGTTTTGTAATTCAAAAACAAAAAAACTATAGAGGAGGTTCGCCATGGTAGATATTACATCTGGACTTTTAAGTACATATTCTTATTCGTATGCATCAACACACAATGCAACAGGCAAAGTTGCCGTTCCTGTAAAACCATCAATGGTGATTTATTCTCAGCTTGAACACATTTCCGGCTATGCAGATGCTAAAGGTGCAAACGGCATTTCACTTAATAAAGTATACATGCTCAACACTTTGATTGATAAAGTTTCTTCTTCAACAACTGCTGCTTCTACAGAAAAAGCAAAAGTTACAGGTCTTTCAGAAGAACAGATAGACAATCTCATTTCAGATTATCAGGCACAGCTTCAGACAAAACTTTCTGTTGCAAAAGACAATCCTTATGCGATTGTTCCAACAGGTTTGACAGGCAACGCAGTAGATTTTGTTGCTTAAACTTTTATTTATAAGCAGTTACATTTAATAATACAGAATTTTTAAGCCAAAAGCCCTCTTGCAAATGAATGAGGGCTTTTGTTTTTTAAATTAAAAACTGCTTTTAATCTTAATTTTAAACGGAAGATGAAATTACAAAAAAAAATCATAAATATATCGTGCAAATTTTATCTTTATACAGTTTCTACCATTGAATTTTTCAAGTTAAAAAGCTATTATCGTCTACAGGAGTCTTCCTGCTAATGTAATTTTTTTCGGCTATGCCGAGTTTATAGGAGTCTTACATGACACTTAATGACATTAAAAACCCAAAAATTAAAGCTTGGGTTGAAGAATGTGTTAAAATGTGTGAACCAGACGAAGTTTACGTTTGTGATGGTTCAACAGCTGAATACGACCGCTTGATGCAGAAATGTGTTAAAGCTGGACTCGCTACTCCACTTGCTAAAAAGCCAAACAGCTTCCTTTTCCGTTCACTTCCTAGTGACGTAGCTCGTGTTGAAGGCCGCACATTTATTTCTTCTGTAAAAGAAGAAGATGCAGGTCCAACAAACCACTGGATTGATCCAAAAGAATTGAAAGCAACAATGAAAGGTCTTTACACAGGCTGTATGCACGGCCGCACAATGTATGTAATTCCTTTCTGCATGGGTCCACTTGGTTCACCAATTTCTAAGAATGGTATCGAACTTACAGACTCAGAATATGTTGTTTTGAACATGGACATCATGACACGTGCCGGCAAAAAAGTTCTCGATGTAATCGGTACTGACGGCGAATTCGTTCCATGTTTGCACTCTGTTGGTAAACCATTGAACAATGGTGCAACAGACGGCGGCATCTGGCCTTG
>JAKSTS010000026.1 GCA_024402455.1 Treponemataceae bacterium | reverse complement strand
GATGTAAGAGAACCAGCAATAGAAGTAAAAGAAGTGCTCTCGTTCATGTACAAAATCCATGAACTTAAATTTTCTTCATAAGCAGGCGTGTACAAGCCGCCGTCTGAAGGAATGCAGTTTAAAACTGCCGTAGAAAAAGAAACTTTTTTATCTGGATTTCGGGTACTTACAAATTGCACAATTTCCTCCTGTAATACTTCAAAGAAACATCTGATAAAACATATTCTAAGAAGCAAAGTGCAGATAACAAAACATAAAAATGAATGTTACCTCTTTCTGTAGAAAGAACGGAACCCAAGTCCGAAGATTGACTTTGAAAACATCTGTGCAGTGTTTTCAGTAAAATATTTAAATATGCACATTGAATCAAGATATTTCCGGTATTTTTATCTGCCGGTCATCAGTTTCACTCAATGCTCTTCAAATATTAACAAAGTTTTTCATTTTTGTCTTTAGAATATGAAAAGAAACAATAAAAACACTGCTTAAATTATTCTGCTGTTTCTGCTTCGCAATATTTTTCAATAAATTTTATTGGCCGGTACGTCAGTTTTGACTGCCTTAACCCTTCATCGCCTAAATCCTGTTCCCGGTTTATAAATTCAATTTTTTCATCAAGCTTTGAAGCCAGAACCTGATTTAAATATTGATATATTCCATTAAACTCATCCAGCCCCTTTTCAAAATGTGTGCAAAAAGTCTTGCCGTCACACAACACTTCGCCAAGCGCAAAACCTACAGGCTCTGCACCTGCATAAGCAACAATGCCCCAGAAAGGCGATTTGCCCACAAGATTCAGGGCAGCTTTTGCAGTTTCATAATCTGTCGGAATATTCTGATGTGTTTCCTGCCACTGTTCAAGAACCAATTTTGCATGCTGCACATTTTCTTCTGTCAATAATTCAACAGACGGCAAATAATTTTTGATGAAATTATTGAAATGCGTCTTTTTTTTATGAAAAGCCTTGCCTTTCAGTTCAACCAGCTCTGTTTTTGAATAAACATAATCTGCATTATCCCTGTCTTTTACAAATTTTTCTGCAAGTTCCGGGCATGATTCTGCAAGACCTGCAAGAACCGAAAAAGAAACAAGCACGGCAGAAAAACCGTCAGCTTTCAGCTTTTCATATGCACTTTTTTCAGGAAATTTATTCAAAGGAACAAAATATTTTCCGTTGTTTTTCTTTCGCAGCAGAAGCACTGCTCCTGCATCAGTTTCTGTTACTTTATAATCATATTTTGCAGAATGAATAAGCAGACTGTAAAAAGACAGTTCAGAAATTCCATCTTTAAGAGTTAAAAGCAGAGGTTCTATCTTGTTTTTAATGCCCAAAGAAAAAGGCACACAGTCTGGATAAACCGGAAAATCATTCATAAAAATGAGATTATCGAGTTGCTTTGAAAATGTCAAACAAGCACAGGTTTAATTTTTATATGCAGTTTGATGCGAATTCAGGTAAAAACCCTGTTATTTTCGATTTGAAAACTTTGGCAAACAATACGTTTTACGGCGCTTCTCTTGCGCTTTATGAGTGTTTTGCGCATAATATGCACATGAGTTTTATTTCTCCAGCGTATGATGTAATTGTCGTGGGCGCTGGCCACGGCGGAATAGAAGCAGCACTTGCAGCTGCACGAAACGGATTAAAAACATTACTTTTAACACAATCAATAGATGCAATCGGGCGCATGTCATGCAACCCTTCAATCGGTGGAATTTCAAAAGGCAACATTGTCCGCGAAATTGACGCACTTGGCGGAGAAATGGCCAAGCTCATAGATAAATCAATGATTCAGTTCCGCATGCTGAACAAAAGCCGCGGACCTGCAGTACAGGCACCGCGCGCACAGGCAGACAAGCTGCTTTATTCTTCTTTGGCACGCAAAACTGTTGAAGACCAGGAAAATCTTGATCTTCTGCAGGATACAGCCGTTGACCTTATGAATGAACCGCTTAAAAACACACCGGACGGACGTCTTAAATGTACGGGTGTAATAACAGAGCGCGGCAGACAGATTCCTGCAACAGCCGTTATTTTGACAACCGGCACATTTATGGAAGGCCGCATTTTTATCGGTGAATATGACGCACCATGCGGCAGACTTGGCGAAGTTGCAGCGCTCGGACTTGGCAAAAATTTAAGAAAACTCGGCTTTACTGTCGGCAGATTAAAAACAGGAACACCTCCAAGAATCTTGCGCTCTTCAATTGATTTTTCAAAACTTGCAATTCAAAACGGCGACCCGACAATGCCGTTTTCTTTCAGCAATGAAAGAGTCGACAGACCGTCTGTGCCGTGCTGGCTTGTTTACACAAATCCAGAAACACACCGCATAATCAGAGAAAACATTCACCGTTCTCCGCTTTTCAGCGGAAAAATCGAAGGAATCGGTCCGCGCTACTGCCCTTCAATTGAAGACAAAGTGCGCCGCTTTCCACAGCGCGAACGGCACCAGCTTTTTGTTGAGCCGGAAGGACTTGCAACACAGGAAATTTATCTCAACGGTTTTTCATCATCTCTGCCTGAAGAAGTACAGGACGCATTTTTGCGGACGCTGCCAGGCTTTGAAAAAGCTGTTGTTACAAGACCGGGCTATGCCGTTGAATATGACTTTCTCGACCCGACACAGCTTTTCCCTTCACTTGAAACAAAGCACATGGCAGGCCTTTTCTGCGCAGGCCAGATAAACGGAACTTCCGGCTATGAAGAAGCAGCCGGACAAGGTCTTATGGCAGGCATAAATGCAAGCAAATACTGCAAAGCCCAGCTTACAAAAGGTTCAGCCGAAATTGCACCATATGAACCGCTCGTACTTGCAAGAAGCGAAGCATATATCGGCGTTTTGATTGATGACCTTGTAACGCTTGGCACAAAAGAACCATACAGAATGTTTACTGCAAGAGCTGAATATCGGCTTGCTTTGCGCCACGACACATGCAACGAACGCCTGTGCGAAAAAGGCTATCTTGCAGGCCTTAGGACAAAACAGGAACTTGACGCAGTAAACAGACGCAAAGAACAAAAAGCTGAAATTATCGAACAGATAAAAAAAGACCCGAAAATTGCAAAACAGGTTTTTGCAGCACGCCAGACAGAAGATTTGCCTGATTCAGATGACGGCGAAGAAACAAAAACTTCAATCAATCAGGAAGAACAGCTTTTTAAAGACATTCCAAATCCAGGCTATCCAAATGACTTGTGGCAGGCTGCACTTATAGATTATAAATACGAACATTATATCGACAAACAGAACAGAAGAATCGAAAAAATGCGCAGAATGGATGAAACAAAAATTCCGCAAAATTTTGATTATTCAAAAGTCGTAAGCCTTTCTGCTGAATCAAGACAGAAGCTCGAAAAAATCCGTCCGCAGACATTAGGTCAGGCCGGTCGCATTTCGGGCATCCGCCAATCTGACATAATGCTTCTGATGGTGCATTTAAGATAGCCTTTATTTTTGAGTTTTCAAAAAAATTGTCTTGTGGCTTAAAACCCTAAATCTTATCAATGCTAATTCTTGTTTTTTTATTTAAATCACCATGATTTAAATGCTGAAAGAGCCTGCTTTAAAATACCGTATTTTAAATGAACACAAAATTTCCGTCGTGAGCAAATGCTACGGTTTCGCGTTGAGTTGTGCTGCAAATTTGGGCGAATTCGGCCTAAGAATGTGATTACCCCAAAGCGAAAACCAAACTGGTGAGGGCTGGTGCGAAATGTTGCTTGTTTTGGGTATATTTCATAAAATATCTCTCAATTTATAATTGCGACTACAAGATATAAAATGCCAACAGTTACTAGATATCGTATATTATTCATATTTGTCTTCACTTTTAGTATTGAAGTAATAATAACTGCAATTAAAAATATCGATGCTATTATAATTCTCCTTTTAATTCTATTCTTTTTTTCATTATAGTCCCAAATTATTGAATATGAAAATTCTACAATTACAGCAATAATTCCAAGCGTAATAATATAAACATCAAGAGGTAGATTAAATTTATCATAAATAAAAAATGAACCAAATGTTAATATTCCACCTATAAGTGCAGCACCACGCGGACTGATTTTCATTTTGTACAGCCTCCTGTTGCACCAGGATTATATTTATTATTAATAGTAATCTTTTCCTTTATGCCAAATTCCATTATTATCTTTTTCCCACCATGTTTTATCAATTTTCAAAATATGTACAAACTCATCATCTTCTGAATATGAATTAAAAAAATCAATAATCAAATTATCAGAAAATATAAATCTCAAATCAAAAACAGATGGTTCATATATTCCTATAAGTTTATATGGAGGAAGAGAAATAATTTCCCTTGCTTCTGCTGCGAGATTTTCGCTTTCTGAAGCAATAAAAATTTTACCGTCTTTGATAATTCTCCAAGACGCATTATAGGTTCCAATTTCCCATGTTCCATAAAATGAAACACAAGATTTCTTTTTTTTAATATTTTTATCACCAAGACCTATAAATAAACTTTTGTCTTTTCGAAAATCAACTCTGCAAATTGTCTGATTTATCAATTCTTCTTTCAAATTATCTAATACACTCATTTATTACATCCCATCACTCATCCATTTTGGTGGTTCTTTATCATATTCCCTATAAAGTTGAGAAGCATCTTGGCGTAATTGTTCTATTATTCTATCTGGTTCACCAGTTTTTTTGCATCATGAAAATCCCTTCGTGCATCCTTTCCTAAATCTTTTTCTATTTGTTTGACCATTTTTTTCGCAGATTTGTCAGTTTTTGCGAAGCAAAAATCTGACCGCTATCAGCTTCGCTGATAGCCTTTCGCCAAATCAACCTAAGAATGTGATTACCCCAAAGCGAAAACCAAACTGGTGTTGGCTGGTGCCCGGCTATCGGCTAACGCCGATAGCTTAGAGTTTGCTGACGCAAACTCTCGGGATTTGTACAGGTAACGGCTAGAACCAAATAAAAAAGAATTGTTCCAACCATTGCCGCGAAGAATAAACTCAAAGAATGTGAATAATCTGCAGTTTCCAAAGGCTGCCGAAAGCCTTTGGCAGTGCTGGAAAAATGAGGGGTTTTAGGGGAGAAAAGAACCCTCTTCTGAGTAGAGGTTCGTTTCTCCCCTAAATAAAAGTTCCGTCACTTTCAAGTGTCAAAAAGTTCCAATGCTTTCAAGCATTACTCTTCCTGGGTTACCCCCCGTTTATTCAAGCCCTAGGGATTTTCTGATTTTGGGCAGGTCATTATTTACTTTTTCTACCCAATCTGTACCATAAGATACATCATAAAGCTTTGAATATTTAAAATCTTCCTCTTGAACACCATTCCATAAATTATATGGATAATTATAAACAGATAATATACATATAGAAGATTTATACTCACTTTCAAAATACTGTTTTTGCGCAATTAATCTTACTAATTCGTAAAGTTTTTCATAATTATCTACAATATCACCGACGGTCTCAATTTTGATATTAAGTATTTCACTTAAATCAATAAAAAATTCCATATGCAAAGCATTCTTTCCATTTATCTTCCTTAAATTTTCTATAATTGCAAGAATCCTCTAACCCATACTCACCAATATGAGTTAAGGCAGCGTAAAAACCACCACCTGTATTAGAATTAATCTCTTCAACTTCAAATATTCGATTACCAGATAAAGTAATTCTATAATGGTTTCCATTTGTATCGGCCCACATATATTCACATTTTTCAAATTCCGGGTGTTCGTTCAACTTCTGTTTCCATTCAGGAAGTTTTTTTTCTTTTGCAAAGCAAATACAAACTGAAAAAAAAGATAAAAAAAGGAACAGAAATAATAAAAATATATTTTTTCATTTACAATACTCCATTTTATATGAGTACTTTTAAAAGCAATTACCAAGTTATTTGCAGCATCTCAATTAAATCATCTTCAGACAGATGACAGAATTCATAATAAACAGTTTCTTCATATTCTGAAGGTTCTATATCACCAAGAAGAATTCCACAAATGAAGTTCTTGATATCAGAATTTGATAATTCTTTCAGATTATATACATAATCTTTTTTATAAATCGTTTTTAACAAAGCAAAGCTTTCTTCTATTCTCCCATCTAAATATTGGAAAATAGAATAAGAAAATTTGTTTTTTGTAAAATCTTGATGTTTTACGTAATATTTGTCATAAACAGCCCTTGTATAATTCAAAAATGTATCTTTTGCAATCAAATTTCTATAATATATTGCAACATAAAATTGTATTTCCTGAATATACCCATCTTCCCAATCTGAGTTTTTTATATCTTGAGCTTTGCGAAAATTCAATAAAGTTTTATTAATAATCTTTTTATTATCAATAAAAGTTTTATTGAAATCTATTTCTTTACTTAAAGTCCATGCATTTTTAATATAATCGTTTTTATTCTCACATCCTGATAATATGAGTATAAAAATAAAAATAAAGATATTATAATTTTTTTTCACTTTATTTTAATCCTTTTTGTTGAATAATTTTTTTGATAAGTTTGTAAATCTTGAATAAGCGACACTCCAAAGTTAAAACCCAAATCTATATTAGTTGAAGAAGAAATAGAATAATTAAAAACGGCACAACCTTTTATAAAGACTGTGCCGGCATTGCGTTATTTTTCTTTTTTTACAGGCTTTGCTTTAGGCTTTTTTGCCGTTGTTTCTACTTTTTTGGCTGCTGTTTTTGCAGCCGGCTTTTTTGCCGTGGTCTTTGCAGCAGTTCCAGCTTTTGGCTTTGCAGCTTTTTTAACCTTTGGTTTTGGCGGTTCAAGACTTGCAAGTAAAACATCTGCATTATATTCAGCTGCTTTTATGTTTGAATTCAGTGTCTTCTTGAATGAATTCAATTTTTCAAAACCCTGCTTTGCATAATGCACAACACCCTGTGCAAAAACAATCTGTGCAACAGCGTCTTCCATCTGTTCTTTGCCAAACCAGCGCACATTATTATACAGATTAAGACCTGTCAAAAGAGCTGCATCTTTATCACTAAACAAAGCTGATACAACTTCAAAAGCACCTTCTTTTTCGGTTTTTGCAAGAACAGGTGCATCGCAAAGCGACGCCATCAAAATCAACTGACGCTGAACAACATAAGAATCTGAATCAACTGCAACAGCATCTTTTAAAAGCGAAATCATCTTGCGGTTTAAGCCCCATGAACGTGCAAGAGCGGCACCGTCAGCAGATTTTGCTTTTTTGCCGACTGCATATTTTGTCGCATTTATGACAGCAAAAATCAATGCATATTCTGCACCGCACGGTCTTGCAAGCAATGTTTCATACAAGTCGCGTACATACGAAGTTTCCTGCTTTGAAAATGCTGCTTTTGGCTTTTCTGCAAGTTCTTTAAGGTTTGCAATTTGAGTAATTTCGGCTGCAAAGTTTTTCCAGATTTTTTCTGCATCAACAGCTTCGTCTATCAATGTTTTTTTGACAACCTGAATTGCACCATAATTGCCGCGCACAAATTCAGCAAGTTTTGCAAAATATGCAGTTCCTTTAGTTTTTGCTGCTGCAATAAAATCTGCAAGCTTTGGCGCTGTAATTTTTGACTGTTTCAGCACAACTGTCGGCGAACATATCAGTTTGAAATCTGCAAAAAATTCTTTTGATGCAAAGTCGTTAAGAGTTTTATAAAGTTCCTTAAGGAAAATTTCCTGAAGTGCAACTTCAATGTCTTCTACGCCGCGTCCGCCCAATGTTTCATACAGAATGCGGTATTTTCCTGTTTCGTCGTCTGACACTTCTTTGAAATCAAGCAGAACTTGAGATTCAAAACCATTGAGGCTTAAGAACAGACCGTTTTCATGTATTTCCCTGCATGTACGGATGTACCACAAACCGCTTCGCTGTTCCCTGAAAATACAGAAATCGCCGTCTTTTTCGGAAAGTTTTAATGCCTTGCCAATTGAACATGTGTGCAGTTCAGAAGTTTCTGCGCCGGTTTTAACCGCATAACGGCAGGATTCCTTTATCCAGCCAACCGCCTGCTGGTAAACGTTGTTATAGAAAACTACAGCTTTTTCATCTCCAAATGTATTTGAATAAGCATAAACATTTTCGTTTACATGTCCGTTGTCCCAGACATCATAAAAATAGAAATTATTAACTTCTGCAAACAGATAGCGTTTTTTCATTAACGGGAAAATTTCGCGGTTATGGCGTTCAATCAAATCATAATCGGGTGTTTCTTTCCAATATGCTTTCTGATATTCCATGCCATATTTTTCTGTAAAGCCTTCAATCTGCCCGTGACCAAACATTGGAAGTCCCGGCATTGTAACCATAAGCGTACAGACACCAAAATATTTGTCGCCTTTGCCAAATTGAGCCACAGCCGTTTCTTCGTCCGGGTTGTTCATAAAGTTTACAAACCGGCGCAAAACCTGCGGGTCAAATTCAAGAGTGTTTTTGACTGTCTGGCGGTATTTATAGTTTTCTTCTTTTTTGAGCATATTCATAAACGCACTGTTATAAACACGGTGCATGCCCAAAGTGCGCACAAAGTATCCTTCCATCATCCAGAAAGCTTCTGCAAGAAGCAGTGTGTCTGGAATTTCTTTTGCACAGCGGTCTACAACTTCGCGCCAACATTCATTCGGTATTCTTGCTTCAAATTCATCTCTGCCCAATGCATATTCTGAACGTGTCGCAATGTCGCCGCCCGAACCAGGTTCCGGGTACCAGAGGCGTTTAATGTGTTTTTTTGCAAGAACCATTGCTGCGTCAAAGCGAATAATCGGAAAATTTCGTGCTACGTGCAGAATTTCCTGAATGACAGCTTCTCTTGCTTCGGGGTTCAAAAAATCAATCTGTGCAGTATCATTCCACGGCATGCCCGTTCCATCGTTTCCATGATAAATATAGCGGACATCGCCTGTATAATTATCAACACGCTTAAACACAACGGCACAGTCAGATTTTTGGTAATAATGATCTTCAAGATAAATGCCTACACGACCATCGTGAGAAAGATTTTCTCCATTGAATGTATAAGTCGGAAACGGACAGTCACGGCGCTGAATAAACAAATCAGGTCTTTCCACAACCCATTTTGCATCCATTCCGGTATGATTTGGAACCATGTCAGAAGCAAGACGGATTCCTCTCTGCCACAGACGGCGGCGAAGATTATCAAGTGCGTCCCATCCGCCAAGGTTTCCTGCAATGTTGTAATCTTCAAGACTGTATGCACTTGCCGCAGCTTCAGGGTTGCCGTTAATCTGCTTGATTCTCTGGCTTGCATGTGAACGTTCCCACAAACCGATGAGCCACAAACCTGTAAAACCGCGCTGAGCAAGCAGATCAAGTTCTTCGTCTGGAATCTGGTCAAGGCGGCTTATGTCACGCTGATATTTGTCGCTGAGCTGATTAAGCCAGACAAGCACAGTTTTTGCCATTAAAACAACGCGCGGCATCCAGTCGCGGTCAGGACTGTATCTTTCGTATTCTTTTGTAAGATAATCGTAGTTATATGCTTCCATAGGCGGCAGGTCGCCGCCGCTCAAGCCGTGCCATGCAGGTTTTTCTTCTTCAGAAATAAGATCAATGCCTGCAAGCAGCCGTTTAAGCCAGTCACCAAGCAAATCACCCCAGACAGTGCGTATATAATCAAGCTGTCCTTTAAGACTTTTCGGACTGAAAACAACAGGCTCTTTGAGCATTGTAATCAGGTCGTTGTTTTTTGGTCCGAATTTCGGCTGGGATGCAAAATATTCTTTTACTTTCTGCCACAGTTTTTCATAAAGCGGATTCTGCGCAAGGTTTTTATCGCTGAAAAGCATATAAAACGGCTCAAAAGCAGGGTTTTCGTTTGCAAGTTTGAGCAGAATAATTTCTTCAAGAGTTGTTATGCGGTTATTAATGCCGGTTGCCGGATTTATGCTTTCAAGATATGTTTCTGCAAAAACAACTTCGTTATAGACATCATTCGGCGGAAATTCTCCGGTAAAATCGAGAAGCAGATTATCAATGTTTTCTTTGCCAAAAAGCTCGTCACATTCTTTTAAAAGATTGCTGAAAGCATTTGAATTCATTTCTCTTCGATAAAGATAGCAGACATAGTGAAAAATCTCGTCGATTAAGCCCATTGCATTAAGCTGACCTGTTTTAATCATCTGTTCCGGGTGTAGAACAGGGTCAATCGTATCGTTGATTTTTTTTGCAAACAGACGTGCGTTTTTGAAATTTGCAAGAATTACATTGCCTGTTGTTGCAAAGAGCGTGCCATCAAACTGGCAGCGCTCCCGCATTTCGCGCGAAACATGAAATTCATACCATGGATATTCGGAAAGCGAAAAATGTTCATCCGCAGAAAAAATTGTATCAAAATTACTAGCAGTCATATCTACTCCAAGAAAACAAATTCAAAATACTGAAAGAACTCTAAAAATATTACAGAAAAGCCCTTGTCATGAATGAGCTTTAACAATATTTTTTATTTCATTTATTAAAGCTTTATCTTTTGAAAGCTGTGCAACAGTTTTTGGAATTCTGTAAGTCCAGTTAAAATCTGTTACACTGCCCGGCACATTTACGCGCTCGGCGTCAGGGTTTTCATCATAATAAGCTGGCGAAAGATGCAGCAAGTCTTGAATCGGATGAATGCAGAATGCGCTTTTTGCACGGGCAATCGTACCGAGCACAAAAGCTGCTGTTTTTTCATCAAAAACATTTGCATCAATTCCTTCTGCCTTATCAAAATCGCGCAGGAAATCTTTGCCGGCGCCTTCGTTCTGCCACCAGCCGCGGATTGTTGAAGAATCGTGTACAGAATTGCATGCAACGCTTACTTCCGGATAATCTTCCGGTTTGACATACGGTTCGCCACTTTTGTTCCATTTTCGCGACCAGCGCATTACACGCAGGCTTAAAATGTTCAAAGCTTTCATGACACGCGGCACAGACTCAGGGTTTGCACCAAGATCTTCTGCACATGCAATCATGTTCACGCTCGAAGTCAATTCGCCTAAAATTGTCTTTGCCTGTTTTTCCCAGAGCTTTTCCATTTTTGCCTGTTTTTCTTCAAAAAGCTCGTTAAGCAAATGCTGTTCTTCGGCAGAAAGACTTTTCCATGATGTAGAATCGCGGTATGTCCAGTTTGGCGTAAATTTGTCTTTTTCAACTTCAATTATTGCACGGTCGCGCCAGCACTGGCACAATCTGTCTTTTACAGGCTGTGGCAGGTCGCATTTCAAAATATCGCCGTCAGTTTTTATTTCATCTTTAAAAAGCCACATTTCTTCTTCACCAATTCTATCCATTAATTGATGAAGAAAACCATGTGTTCCAAGATAATCAAAATTGTTTACGGCTTCTATTTCTCTTGTTGGCACATGCGGTTTTGAAAGCCAGCGGATGCGCTCTTTGCTGAAGCCAAGATCCAAAAGCTCTTTGTTTGTAAAACATACAAGCGGCTGCGTATAGCCGAGGGCTGCAGTTGTTTCGCCTTCCGGCACAGCCCAGATGCGGAAGAAACCTAAAACATGGTCAATGCGATAAGCATCATAATATGCAGCTGCACTTTTAAGGCGCTGTTTCCACCATGAATAATCATCTTCTTTTAACTTTTTCCAGTCATAAATCGGGAAGCCCCAGTTTTGTCCCAGCGGGTTAAAATTGTCTGCAGGTGCTCCGGCACGAAGATTCATGTTGAAATATTCAGGATGAGCCCAGATATCTGCAGAATCTTCGTTCATCATAATCGGAATGTCGCCTTTAAGGATAATGCCATTACTGCGCACAGCCTGTGCAGCTAAAGAAAACTGCTCGTCAAGGCGCATCTGAAGCCACGCCCAGAAATAATGATTTTTCTTTTTTGAAGATGCAGCCCATTCACTGTTAATTTCATCTGTTGACGCAGAAGTACCGCCGCTCCAGCTTTTCCACGAAGCTTCAAAATTTTCGCGTTTTTTCTGCATAAAAACTGAATAAGGCACAATCCATTCATGCATGCTTATCCATTTTTTAAGGGAAGAGTCTTTTAAAATCCTGTCTGAATTTTCTGCAAAAATTTTAATGAGCAGTTCAAGTTTATCCTGACGGAGCTCTCTGTAATTAAAGCGGTCTTTTCCTGCATGTTTTTTGCAGAGCTTTGTAATCTGAGCCTTAAAATTTTCTGCTTCAGGCAAAGCCTGTAGACGAAGATAAATCGGGTTTAACGCAAATGCAGAAAGTGCACTATATGGAGAACTTTCTGTTCCTGTATCATTAACAGGCAAAAGCTGAATAAGCTTAAGCCCGCAAGCCTTGCAAAAATCGGCAAAAGGAATCAAATCCAAAAATTCACCGCATCCACAACTTTCAGAAGTTTTTAATGCAGCAAGAGGAACGGCTGTTCCAGTAATTCGCGGCAATGCGCAGTTTTCTTTCTTAGTCATTTGTAAAACAGTTTAACACAGAACTTTCTCAAAAGCTAGAAAAAAGCAAAAACACTCAAATTTGGTTTACATTGCTAAGATATTGAGCCGTGTCAGTCCTTAAATGTCACACAGATTCGATTTTTTTAATCCGCATGACAATATCGAAATTTGACTTTTAGTCTAATAACAGGCAAGTCTTGCTGGATATGTTTCGTTTAAAGCTGAAGCAAAATCCATAGAAGACAGAATATATACATATTCTGGGTGTTTCTTTTTGAGGGCCTCTATAAGTGAAACTGCACATTTCTGTGTGTCTGCACCCATCTCTGGCAGCGCAAAACCTGCAACACACGCACAGTCTTTTATGCGGCGTGCAATATGATAAAAAAGTGCAGTTATATTTTCTAAATCTTCTTCACTGTTTATTGAAGAAACCTGCAGTACGGGTTTTATGCAAAAAACAGCCCCGGAATTTTCTGCTTCTTTTAAAACTTCGCGCAAAGAAGCCAGAAAAGATTCATCAAAATCATCGGGTGCACAGCCTGCAAAAGCGGCATCAAATTCAATCAAATTAAGCTTTTCTTTTGCAGCATTTTTTATTGAAGAAAAATCTTCTTTTGAGCCTAGTTTCAACACAGAAACTGTTTCGAAAGTCTGGCCGTTTGCAGAAGCAAGCTTAAAATTGCCTGCAAAATAGTCTTTTTCAGATAATTTCATAATCGTCAGTTAAAGGGGAAGTCCGGTTGGAATATTACAGTTTGATTTTTCAGAAACAAAACATGGTGCAGCTGCGTTTTAAAACAACTGCCTTAAAAACTTTGACTGCGTCCGTTGCAGCAAAAACAACAATTCTGAATTTCATTCAGCATCATGACAGATTTGCAGACACCCCATCTTTTTAAAATCCGCCATAAAAACAATAGACCGCTGAAACCAGCGGTCTATACGAAATGAAACAAGAATAGAAACTATTCAGTCAAAATGCTAATTACTTTAGCTTTATCGTCAGTCTTCAAAATTTCCTGACGTTTTTCAGCACTCTTGAAAAGAAGGCTTACTTCTGCAAGGAACTGAAGATGTGGTCCAGTCTTGTTTACCGGAGACAATGTCATAATGAAAATACGACATGGTTCCTGATCAAGAGAATCGAAATCAACAGGATTGTCAGAAATACCGATACATGCAACCAAGTCATCTACAGTATCAGTTTTTCCGTGTGGAATAGCGATTCCATGTTTCATGCCGGTAGACATCTTGTGTTCGCGATCAAGAACGCAAGCTTTTGCAGTCTCTTTATCTTTTACTTTTCCAGCATTTACCAAAATATCAAGCATCTCATCAATAATCTGCTCTTTTGTAGTGCCTTTGAGATGCAAGTTTACAGTGTCAGTGGTTAAAACAGTTCTTAAGTTCATAGACTCAGTTTACGTTCTGTTAGATTTAAAGTCAAGAAAAAACTTAACTTTTTGGTCTATTTTAAATATTAATTTTCAGTATTTTAACAAAGGAAAACCTTGCAGTAGAAAGAATTGACAAAAAATAAAAATCTTATAAAAAGAATGATACATAAACACACCTAAAAACTGCGGTTTACAAAAGAAGCGTTGAAAATTCTGCATGAACACTGTTTATATCTATCAAAGAATCATAAAATCAGATAAAATGGTTTTATGACAGATTTAGGAAAATTTTATGCCGACGTGCAGCGCTGTCTGAAACATGAACGGGCTGACCACAACGGAAACTATGACGGACTTAGAGCAAGCCGCGCAATCGAAAAACTTTTTGTTTCATGCAACCGGGGACTTGAAAATTTAACGGAACCACTTGCAGAATACTGGGAACAGACATACATTCTGAAAAGCAACAAAATTGAAGAAGAACCGCAAAAAGCAAATATAGACTGGCTTGCCAATATGCTTGCATTGATTGACGGAGAACTGACTGCTGACCAGAATTTTTCAAAAAAAGACTGGGAAGAAATTAATGACATTGTAAATGCAGAAGCTGAAGACCTGCCGATGGATGTGCTTTCTTCAATTATGTCTACACTTGTAGACCGCAAAATTCTCTAAAAACAGCAGAAATTTTGTGCTGTCTGATAATTTGAAATTAATTCAGATGCAAAATTTCAGGCAGCATGAAATCATGCACAAAACCTGCATTTTTTTTAGTTTGAAACATCAAAAAGTTTTGACCAGTGCCATATCGGTCGTGCCAGTTCAGAAGAAAATGGCTGCACACGGTTAAAATCAGGCAGCCATTCTGTATCCTGCACAAGTTCCTGATAAAAACCGTTTTCAATTTCAAACGATTCAATCAATTCCTGAATTTTATCAAATTCATCCTGTGCAATATAACGGTTTTGAAAAGCGCTTAATGCTTTTTCTCTTTTTTTCAATTCACTTTCAACAAAAGGCACCGGCGTATACTGGCTCATCAATGAAAGATACGCTTTTTCATCTGCAAATTTTTTGAACCAGTCCAGCACAAGGACAGTATCATCAATGCGACCGGGCAAAACAAGATGGCGCACAATTACGCCGGAAAGCATTTTTTCCTGTTTTTTACCCTGCTTATCATAGATTGAAGTAAAACGAGTTTCAGTATGTTCAATCATCCAGCGGATTGCTTTTTTTGCAACCTGGGGATAATCCTTTGCAGCAAAAACAGCTTCGCTCATAATCGGATTCAGTGTTTTTAAATCAGGCAGCCAGATATCAACAACATCAGACAAAAGTTCCAGTGCTTCAACTGTTTCATATGCCGAACAGTTCCAGCATACAGGAATTTCAAGTCCGGCTGCTTTTGCACAGCGAAGATAAGGTGCAAGAGAACCAATTGCATGGCTTCCTGTTACAATATTGATGTTTTCTGCACCGGCTTTTTGAAGTTCAAGGCAAATTTTTGTAAAATCATTTGAATCAACTACAGCACCCATGCCCTGCTGCGAAATCTGATAGTTCTGGCAGAAAGCACACTTGAGGTTGCAGCCAGTTATAAAAATTGTGCCCGAACCACCGAAACCGGTAATAAACGGTTCTTCGCCAAAATGAAGTCCAGCCCATGCAATTTTTAAATCAGCATTTTCTGTGCAAAAGCCTGCTTTTCCACTGTTGCGGTTTATTCCGCAGCGGCGGGGACAAAGCAGGCAAGATTCATAAAATACAGTCTGAACACTCATAATTTCTATTTAAGAACCGCTACACGAACAGGCTGTTTTGGTTCTGCAAGTTTGGCAACAATTTCCTGTGCAAACAACGATTCAAGCCCGTCACGGTAATCCATGATTTTTGAAACATAATCAAGCGTCATTTGCGGAGTTGAACCGGCTTTTACTTTTACAGTTCCGGCATTATACATTGCAAGAGCTGCAACTTCATTGCCGGCAGTATCAAGACAAAAACGCAGATGAGAAAGTCCGTGCTTTGCATTAATCTGCGGATCAAAACATTCTTCTTCAGAAAGCTTCGAAAAAGACGAACTGTTCAACTGAAAAAGACCTCTGTCTGTCGTTGAATTTTTTTTATGTTTTACGGCACGTGTCTTGTAGCGGCTTTCTACATAAGCAAGTGCAAATGCCAAAGACAATGGAATGTCGTTTTTGTCAGCGTTTTCAAGAATTGCTTCTGCAACAGTTTCGCTTCCTGTTACATGTGTATAAAACCACACAACATCAGCTTTATAAGTTTCGTCGCGGTACAAAGACAAACCTGTGTCTGTTTTTTTTGAATGGCTTACAGCAATTTTTTGAAAGTCAGCAGGATCTACAGAAGGAACAGCCTCAGAAACAGGTTCCAGAGAAATAAAATCTTCATTTACAGTTTTTGGAAAAAGTGTCTGCAGTTTTAAGGTAACAAATAAAACAAGCGAAGCAAAAACAAAAAGGCAAATCAAAAACCTCAAAAAATTCGGATTAACTGCAGCATTTTTCATTTTCCGTGAATAAGCTTTGCATATTGTCATCATGCTGGAAAGTATGACAAAAAAACGCAACATTTGCAATATATTCAAAGGATAAACAAACAGCAAACTGGTATGTCAGACAAAACAAAATTTAACAGCTGTTTCAGGCTTTTCTTTACAATATCGAATAAATGGCATAACCTAAAATCATGCACAAAGATTTTTCAGATGAAACATTGACAGCCTTATTAAAAAAGAACTTCGGCTACACAAGCTTCAGACCAGGACAGCTTCAGATTATAAAATCTGTACTCACTGGAAATGACACACTCGCCGTAATGCCGACAGGCGGCGGAAAATCTTTATGCTGCCAGATTCCGGCACTGGCTTTGGACGGCATCACGCTTGTAATTTCACCTTTAATTGCCCTGATGCAGGACCAGGTTTCTCAGCTTGAAGCTGCAGGCATTGAAGCAATTTTCTTGAACAGTTCCCTTTCATTTGACCAGTATACGCTGAATACTTCGCTTATTCGAAGCGGAAGCGTAAAACTTGTTTATTGTGCACCAGAAACACTTGTTACAGAACGCATGCAGCAGCTTTTGAGCAATGTAAAAATTTCACTTCTGACAATTGATGAAGCACACTGCATTTCAGAATGGGGCCACGATTTCAGACCGGAATACAGAATGATTTCATCTGTGCGCAAAAACCACCCCGAAGCAGTCTGTCTTGCACTTACTGCAACTGCCACAAAAACAGTACGCGAAGACATAAAACACAGCCTGATGCTCGGTTCAAAAACATTTGGTTATGGTTTTAACGAATTTGTCCTTACATTTAACAGACCGAATATTTTTCTTGAAGTAAAATCTAAATCTGCACAGGTTCAGAACATTGCAAAATTATTAAAAAACAAAACACAGTTCAAGCTTTCAAAAGCAGATGAAATCGTCCTTGAATTTTTAAATGAGCATAATGACGAAAGCGGCATAATCTACTGCTTTTCGCGCAAACAGGTTGACGAACTTTCAGATTTTCTTAAGGAACAGGATTTTTCTGTTCTGCCATATCATGCAGGGCTTTCTGACACAGAACGCACAGAAAACCAGCGGAAATTTGTTCAGGACGAAGTGCCTATTATAGTAGCAACTGTTGCATTTGGCATGGGCATAAACAAGCCTAACGTCCGCTTTGTCATTCATTACGACCTGCCGAAATCTCTGGAGCAATATTACCAGGAAATCGGCAGAGCAGGCCGCGACGGCGAAAATGCACATGCACTTTTGCTTTACAGCTATGCAGACACAAATAAAATCAGATTTTTCATGCAGGAAAAAACAGGCAGGGAACGCGAAATTGCAGAAAAACAGCTTGAAACAATGATTGCTTTTGCACAAAGCAGAAAATGCCGCCGCGAACTGCTGCTGGCTCATTTTGGCGAAACACTTGAAACGCACGAAAAAGACTGCTGCTGCGACATTTGTTCTTCGGGCTTTAAGACAGAAGATGTAAATGTTGACGTAACGATTCCGACACAGAAGCTTCTTTCTGCAATTTTGCGCACAGGGGAACGTTTCGGCGCTTCTTATGTAATCGACGTGCTTTTAGGTTCAAGACAGAAACGCATTTTAGATTACGGGCACCAGAAACTTTCTGTTTTTGGAATTGGCACAGAATATTCAAAACAAGACTGGCATGAACTTGTGCGCCTTTTAATTGACGCCGGTTTTCTAAAGAAAAGTTCAGATTATCAGGTTTTAAGCCTTACACGCGACGCCAAAGACACTTTAAGAGAAAAAGGAAAAGTTGAACTGCCATTTGTTCCGCAGCAGCGCACTTCTATAAGCAAAACTGAAATGCACAGCATGCGAAAAGCAACCGTAGACCGCACTGACATAAAAGGTATGGCAATTCTTGAAGAATTAAAAGCTTTGAGAAAAAAGCTCGCCCGCGAAGCAGAAGTTCCACCATATGTAATTTTTGGCGACAGAACGCTTGAAGATATCGCTGCCAAAAAGCCGGTCGTTTCTTCTCAATTAACAGACATTTACGGCATTGGCGAAGTAAAAGCAGAAAGATACGGCGACTATATAATAAATATTGTGCGCCAGTTTAAATGACCAGAAATGCTTGAAACATAAAACATTTCCAGCACGAACAGGCTAAAACAACATACCTCGCCGCAAGCGCCGTGGCATTAAACCCTCCGCACGAATAAATCTCCAAAAACTATATTTTTTTTGCACAACTGAAAAAAAGAATGGTATAATTCATATAGAAAATCTTTCTGTTATAAAGAAAGACATTACACTTTTTTTTAGGAGATAAAACAATGATACTTTCAATTATCCTTACAATTTTGATTGGTGCTCTTGTTGGCTGGCTTGCAGGTCTTTTTATGAAGAGCAAACACGGTTTCTGGATTAACTGTCTTCTTGGAATCGTTGGTGCAGCTTTAGGCGGCTGGCTTGCAGGTCTTTTGCACATCGGCGGAGGACTTATCGTAACTTTAATCATTCAGATTTTGGGTACATGTCTTCTTATCGCCATTGTTCGTCTTATTCTTGGGAAAAAATTCTAACATCAAATTCTTTCATTTAGATGGACAACACGTCATGCACTATGCATGGGCGTGTTGTTTTTTTTTTAATCTCACGCTATAATTCAACCCAAAATGACAACACGTGAATAATTGTCATTTTTAGAGCTGACTTTAAAACTTTCATTTTTTAGAGTCTTACTAATCTATTCAAAACCACGATTGGAATTTATATGGATCAGACATTACCAAAATTGCTCAAACGTATTGCAGAAGAGCACCCTGATACAGCTTCTCATTACAGCAAAAACAAAAGCGGAGAATTTATTCCTACTCTTTATAAAGATTATCTTCAAACTGCTCTCGATTTTGGTGCAGGACTGCTTTCAATCGGAACCAAAAGAGGCGACCATATCGGTTTAATCTGCGACAACAGACAGGAATGGGCAATTTCTGACATGGGTCTTTTATCAATCGGCGCAATTGATGTTCCACGTGGCTGCGATGCAACAGAACACGACCTTGCATATATTCTTTCTTTTGCAGAATGCAGGACAGTAATTGCAGAAAACCAGACACAAATTAAAAAAATTCTTAATTTAAAAGAGCAGATTCCGCTGTTAAAAACATTAATAATAATTGAACCGCCGGCAGAAGAAACAAGACAGGCTGCAGCAGAATCTGGCATTACGCTTTATGATTATGCAGCCCTTATTGATGACGGAAAAAAATGGCGCACAGAACACAGCGGGGCTGTCGAAGCAGAACTTGAAAAAGGCAAATGGGACGACACTGCAACTATCATTTTTACATCAGGCACAACAGGCGAACCAAAAGGTGTAATTCTTACTCACGGCAATTTTATTACGCAGCTGGACGAACTTCCGGAACGAATTCATATTTACACAGGTGAAAAAGCAATCTGCGTGCTGCCAGTCTGGCATGCATTTGAACGTATGTGCGAATATGTTATCTTAAACGCAGGCGCAGCCGTATGCTATTCGAAACCAATCGGCAGCATTCTTCTTGCAGATTTTGTTAAATTAAACCCGCAGGTTATGCCTGGCGTTCCACGTGTATTTGAAGCAATTTATGACGGCGTCATGCGCACAATGAGAAAAACAGGCGGAATTACGCTTGTTCTCTTCAACTTTTTTGTAAAAATTGCACTGCTCTTTTCAAAAATTGACCGCATTCTCTTCAAGAAAAAAGCAGTTTTTAAAAAACAGCCGCTTATACTTTACTGGATTTGCCTTATAATTCCATACATTCTGCTTCTTCCATTAAAACTGCTTGGTTCAAAACTTGTTTTCAAGAAAATTCATGCAAAACTGGGCAATGCTTTCAGAGCCGGTGTTTCAGGCGGCGGTGCAATGCCTCCGGCTGTAGACGAATTTTTCTGGGCAATTGGCGTAAACGTTGTAGAAGGTTATGGTCTTACAGAAACAGCCCCTGTCATTTCGGTTCGTCCGTTCAGCCGACCGATTTTTGGAACAGTCGGTCGTCCGCTAAGAGGCGTAGAAGTCCGCATAATTGACGAAAACGGCAAACTGCTTCCAGCCGGTCAAAAAGGTTCCGTTCAGGTAAAAGGCGGCATTGTTATGAAAGGCTATTACAACAAGCCTGAACTGACCGCAAAAGTCATAGATAAAGACGGCTGGTTTGACACAGGCGACCTTGGCATGCTGACTCTTGATGGGGAAATAACATTGCGCGGCAGAAAAAAAGATACAATCGTTCTTCGTGGCGGCGAAAACATTGAACCACTGCCAATTGAAATGCGCATTGCAGAATCACAGTACATTTCTCAAGCTGTGGTCATTGGTCAAAACAGCAGCGGACAAGATCAGCGTTATCTTGCAGCTTTAATTGTGCCAAGCAAAGACGAGCTTTTGACATTTGCAAAAGAAAATGACATTGAAAGCAGCAGCTACAAAGAACTTCTGCAGAATGCCGAAATCATCAAAAAAATTGATGACGAAATAAAAAACCTTGTAAATGCAAAAAGCGGTTTTAAAATGTTTGAAAAAATCAGCAGATTCGTGCTGATAGAAAAACAGTTTGAAGTCGGCGTTGAACTTTCTGCAAAGCAGGAAATAATGCGTCACAAAATCCAGAAAATTTACGCAAAAGAAATTAATTCAATGTTTGAATAAACAAAAACGCTCCGCTTTTCTTGCGGAGCGTTTCTTTAAATAGACAAATCAAAAAACATCATGTTTTATGCAAACAATCAGCTAAGTTCTATCATCAAAAAACCAGTCTTTTTGTCTTTTTGAAGGAATTTTTTCTGATTTTCATTTATTTTTATACAGACCAGCGAACCTGACACAAGTTTTAATGGTCTGCCAGTCAAAAGAACAGCACCCCATTTACTGCATCCATAACGTCCCTGTCTGCCATAAGGCAGTTTTATTTCATCTGAAACAATTCTTACGAAAAGTTCGCCTTTTTCTGTTTCTGGCTTGGCAGATTTTTTCTGAGGAGATGCAAAAACGAAAGAAATTGTTGCCCTGTCTTTTGAAAGCATTGCATCTTCCGAACGCTTCAGCAATGGTTTTGGTGCATCTTCTGTACTTCGCACAAAATGACACCATTTTGCATTTTTTGTTCCGGCAAAAACACATTCTGAACAATGCGGACACGGCGAAGAAATTGCAAAACCTTTTCTTATAAAACCATCTCTAATCAGCGAAACAAAACGGCTTCCGCGCGGCACACCGGGTTCTGCAATAAAAAAAGCAGATTTTTCAGCAGCATAAGACAAAAGCTTTTTCTGACAGATTTTTACGTCTTCTTCAATCGGTTTTTGAGAATCCTGCAAAAGTTCGTTAAACATATTTGCACAGATTATAAAAGAAGCTTTTTCTCTTATTTCTGTTCCAAAAGTGCCTTTAATGCGGG
>JAKSTS010000025.1 GCA_024402455.1 Treponemataceae bacterium | reverse complement strand
GGTGTTTTTGAAAAAATTTCTGATGCAATTCAAAACGGTGATTATGTGTCAATTCAAAAATATTCACATATGCTGAAAGACAGTGCTGCCACTTTGGCTGTAAACAAATTGTCAGATACGGCAAAGCAAATGGAGCTTGTTGCAAAAGCCGAAAATGCAGAAGCATGTCAGATTTGTCTTGAAGAATGCGGGGTGTTCTTTGATGAATTTAGCAAACTTGCAGAAGACTGGATTGAATCTAATGATTAATGCGCCGTCGTTTTTATAAGTGCGTTTTATGTTGCAATAATTTTTGAAAATAAAAAAGTACGGCATTTACAGTAAAGATTTTGCAAATGCCGTGTAATCGAGATTGCAGCTGGTTTTTAATCAGCGGTTTCTGCGCTCGTCATCGCTTTTACATTCAATGCACAAAAATGCATATGGAATGGCTTCGAGTCTTTCCTGCGGAATCTTTTTGCCGCATTTTAAGCATAAACCATATTTGCCCTGTTCAATGCGCATAAGTGCTGAATCAATGAGTTTAAGACGGTTCATATCTTTGCTTCCAAATGTTTCAAGCATTTTGCTGTCGATAGCATCTGAAGCAATATCAATAACATCTTTTGATTCCATGTCATCAACTATTTTTCGAAAATCATCATTATTGGCTGCCAAAGTTCCAAGAATTTCTTTTTTCATCTCCAGTAATGCTTCTTTCATTTTTAAATTAAAATCTTGTTCCATAGTTTTATCTCCCCATGTTGACAAAGGTCTTCATTTATTCATAGAATTATAAGTGTGAAGTGCTAAAAAAGCAATTTTTTATTTGCACTTTTTAATATTTTTTTTCATGTTTTTTCAAAACTTTGGAGGACTTGTGGCTAAAGAAGAAGCTATTGAAGTTGAAGGCATCGTAAAAGAGGCTCTGCCAAACACAATGTTTAAAGTAGAGCTGCAGAATGGGCATGTAATTCTTGCTTATCTTTCTGGAAAAATGCGCAAACATTATATTAGAATTGTTCCAGGTGACAGCATTCGTGTTGCCCTTTCGCCATACGACTTGAATCGTGGCAGAATTATTTTCCGAGAACGCTAAGCGCCACTTTCATTGTTTTCGTTGCCTGCAGTTAACAGACACTGCAGGGCACGAATGATTCCTGAAACACCAGAAATAATAAAAACTATACCAAAAACACTGAATAAAAAGCTCGAAAGACAGAAGAAACCCACAATTGTGGTTAAAACATTGCGCCATAATTGAGAGAATGCTTCTCTTTTGGTCATCCTGCGAGGCTTCTTTTTGTTGTAATAAGTATATGTATATTGTCTTTGTTCTGTCTGCTGTGTGTTCTGACTTTGCTGATATGCCTGTCTGAACCATTCTTCAAATGGATCTGCACCATAAGGGTTGCGGTTATATTGCTGATAAGACTGATTTGCTGTAGTTGATCCGTATCTGTCATATTCAGCTCTTTTTGTTTCATCTCCAAGAACTGCATATGCTGCACTGATGTTCTTAAATTTTTCTTCAGCGCTGGCATCTCCGGCATTTCTGTCCGGATGATATTTAAAGGCTGCATCTCTGTATGCTTTTTTTATTTCATCGGCAGAAGCATTTTTGCTTACGCCCAAAACCTGATATAAATCATCCATAGAAATAAAATACCTAAAAATGATATAAACGGCAAGCCTGATTTTAAATTCTAACTATATTTTAATCTTGAAAACATGTATCAGAAGCTTTTTTATTGACGATGAGGGAAGTTTTTCAGTATTTTTAAAACGAACGGTTATGAAAAAAATAAAACTGACACTAAAAATTATAAGTTTGCTTGTCAGCTTTGAAAATACAGTATTTTAAGCAGTTCTGTTTTGAAGGCTTAAAATTTGGCCATAAACTTAATAAAAGCATTGCAAAATGTTTTTTATTAGAACCGGCTGCAAGCAAAGCAGAAAATTTTTTGCAGCGCCAGTGCAAAATAACTGCCGTGCCAAAATAATTTAGAGGTTTAAAGTGAATTTACAGCAGCTTTTTGTTCTCTTTATTGTATACAGTTTTATGGGGTGGGTTGGTGAAGTTATTTATTGCTCAATTCCAGAAAAACATTTTATTAACCGTGGTTTTTTGCATGGACCGGTTTGTCCTGTTTATGGGTGCGGCGGTCTGCTTGTAATTTTTACGCTTCTGCCTTTTAAAGATACCTGGATTGAGCTTTTTTTAGCAGCCATGTTTGTTACATCTGTCCTTGAATATATTACTTCGTGGCTTATGGAAATTCTTTTTCATAACCGCTGGTGGGATTATTCACATTACAAGTTTAATATAAACGGCCGTGTCTGCCTTTTAAATTCGGTTATTTTTGGTGCTGCAGGCACTCTTGCTTTGCGTTTTGTACACCCGCTGGTTTCTCAGTTTATAAAAAGCTTAAAAACACCGTATATTGAAATAATTTCAGGCATTTTTGCTGCTGTTTTTCTGACAGACATTATATTGACAATCCGTACTCTCAGTCGTTTCAATCAGAAGCTCAAAGAACTCAAAGAGTTCAGCCTTACACTCAAAAATAAATTTAAAGGCGAAACATGGTTTGAACATGAAAATATTCATGCTATGTTCAAATCTTTGCGTGCCCGTGCAAAACAGGAAGCTTCTCCACTTATTATTGCTTTTATAGAAAGACTTGAAGTATTAAATTCTAAGAACAGAGAAACACTGCGAATTTTAAAAGCTTTCCCTAACATCAAAAATCATCTTTATAATGACCAGATTGATCATATTCGTTTTCAGTTGAAAGTTGATATTGAAACAAAGAGAGAAAAGCTGAAAAGAATTTATGCACAGAAAAAAGGTCTGCCTTATGAAATTGTTTCAAAAGATGAAATTATAAAAAAAATTGAAGAACAGCGGCAAAAGCAGAGAGATACTTTAAAAGAATTGCCGCCAGAAGGTGATAAATGACGGTACAAAACTTCTAAAGCAGTCTTAAAACAGACTGCTTTAGAGAGCCTTGCACTTTTATTCTACGGTAACACTTTTTGCAAGATTTCTCGGCTTGTCCGGGTCAAGCGAAAGTTGCACTGCGCAATAATATGCATAAAGCTGACACGGAATGATTGACAGCAAAGGTGCCAGTTCGTCTTTTGTTTCTGGAATAAACAGAACTTCATCAGCCGCATTGTCAAAAAAATGTTCGCCTTCAAATGTTATGCACAGAACGTGTGCATTGCGTGCTTTTACTTCTTTTATGGCAGAATCCATTTTTGCAAAAAGATTTCGCTGTGTGCAGATTGCAATGACAAAAGCATCTTCGTCAATTAATGCAATTGCGCCATGTTTCAGTTCGCCTGCGGCAAAAGCTTCTGTATGCGTATAGCATATTTCTTTTAGCTTTAATGCACTTTCAAGGCTTATGGCATAATCTGCCTGTCGTCCGATAAAAAAGTGTTTTTTCTTGTCAAAGGTTTTTGCTGCAAAACGTTCAACAATGTTTTTATTTTTTAAAATAAGTTCAGCTTTCCCGCTTATTGATTCTAATTCGCTGATAATTTCCTGCAAAGTTTCTTTTGAAATGGTGTTTCTTTGTTCTGCAAGTTTCAGTGCAATAAGATAAATGCTGATTAGCTGAGCTGTAAAAGCTTTTGTTGAAGCTACTGCAATTTCAGGGCCTGCATTTGTACATAAAAAAGCATCTGCTTCTCTTGCGAGAGTTGAGCTTGCAACATTTGTAATGCCTATGACATGTGCACCATTTTGTTTTATTGTGCGCATTGCTGCCAGTGTGTCTGCTGTTTCTCCGGACTGGCTTATGACGACAAACAGCGTATTCGGACTAAAAATCGGATCCCGGTAACGATATTCAGATGCTATGTCTATATCAACCGGAATTCGTGCAAAATGTTCAATTACATATTTTCCGACAAGTCCTGCATGATATGCTGTGCCGCACGCTGTTATTACAATGCGGCTTATATTTTTCAGTTCATTTTCAAAATCAATTTCCGGCAGGTTGATTTTTTTGTCTTTTGTAAGATGAGATATCATCGCATCATTAAGAACCTGTGGCTGTTCGTGAATTTCTTTCAGCATAAAGTGATTGAAACCGCATTTTTCTGCTGAATCAACGTTTAAATCAAGTTGAACAGGTTGTTTTGTAACAAGAATGAGTTCGTGATTGAAGAAATTTATGCTGTCCTTTTTAATTTCAGCAATTTCGCCGTCATTCAAGCAATAAACTGAACGTGTACAATTAAGAAAAGCTGTTACGTCACTTGCAATAAACTGCTCGTTTTCGGTTGTGCCAATAACAAGCGGCGAATCTTTGCGCGCAACTATTATTCTGTCTGGCTGGTTTTTGCAGATGACAGCTAATGCATATGTGCCTAAAATGTCTTTTAGTGTTTTTGCAACAGCTTCAAGAATGTCGTTTTTGTAATAAAAGTGAATGAGCTGAGCTATTACTTCTGTGTCTGTCTGGCTTTTGAAAACATAGCCTTTGTTTTCAAGTTTTGCTTTTAATGCTGCATAGTTTTCAATAATGCCGTTATGCACAACGGCGATGGTGTTTGAACTGTCTGTATGTGGATGTGAATTGATGTCAGATGGTTTGCCGTGTGTCGCCCATCTTGTGTGACCGATTCCAATTGAACCTTGAATTGTTTCTTTTGCGATTTTGCTTTCCAGAAACTTAAGTGCACCTTTTGATTTTCGCACAAGAAGTTCCTGACCGTCATAAACTGCAATTCCAGCTGAATCATAGCCGCGGTATTCCAGTTTTTTTAGTGCATTGATAAGCACAGGTGTGGCATTTTTAACGCCAACGTATCCCGTTATTCCGCACATGAGAAAAATCCTTTGAAGCAATCTGCTGCTTTTTTTTCTAAGATAAACATCTTTTTCGAAAAAACGAACAACGAAGTGTTTCTGTCTAAAAATTACACGCGTTACTCCGAACGCAAAGGGCAAACGAAAAGCCCACAAAATTTATATCGGAATTGATGTTTATTGTCTAGTTCATTCTTAAAAAATCAGGAACTTTATTAAAAAATTCTTAGCATTCATAAATTTGCTCTAAAAAAGATTTAAAGTTCCTCTAAGTGCCTTCTAAAGCATGCAGAATTGAACTGTGCTAATCTTAGACCATCAAGACGGGGAACACCGCCACAAAAAACCAAGTTCCCCGTCTTGAGGAGGTTTATTATGAAAAAGACAAATATTAAAAAAACATCAGTAGCTGTATGTATTATGTTTATGGCTGTAACATTTTCTGTAAGTGCAAAACCAAATCAGCAGACAAATAAAAAAGTCACTGTTGTTACAACAACAACAACTACTACTACTACTGCAAAAAAGCCGGAACCACCGAAGGCTCCTGCAAATAAACCTGAGCCGCCAAAAGGACCTGCTGCTCATAAACCTGAGCCGCCAAGACACTCTGTAGCTTATAGACCGGAACCACCGCATGGTCCTCGTGAAATGGAAAAGCATGATCCCCATAGAATGCATAAACCTGAGCCAGAAAAAGTGCATCATCAAAAAGAAGTTGTAAAAGTTGTTGAAAAACGTCCGGAACCGACTAAAAAGGAGGTCGTTGTCATCGAGGGTAACAGCACAACTGCAAAGAAGGCTGCAACCGTAGCTGTTGTAGCAGCCGGTGTTGCAACTGTTGCATCAATTGCTGCAATTCTTGCTGATTAACGGTCGGTTTCAGACACAATTTAAAAACGTTTTGTTCTTGCTTTGGGCACGTCAGTTTCTGGCGTGCCCTTTCTTTTTTTTCTGAAACTTTGCCTGGTAAGTATGCCGCAATGTTTGACATAACTAACAAATTGTGTTATAGTCACCTAACAAAAGAAAAGCAAGGGGAAGAAATGAACAAAAAATTGACTTTAGCCTCTCTTGAAATTGCACAGGAAGCTATTATTGATAGTGTTGGTGGAGAAGGTGCTTTAAGACGTCATTTTTTTGATATGGGGCTTACGCCTGGTGCAGAAATTACACTTGTAAAACGGGCGCCGATGGGAGATCCGATTGAAGTTGAAATTCGTGGCTATGAATTAACGCTTCGTCTTGCGGATGCAGAAAAAATTGCTGTACGCGAAGTTCACGAAAGTGACCATACACATCGCAGTGCAGAACGTGTAAAAGATATTCCTCATCCGGGGCGCGGCGAGCTTGGCATAGGACATCTTGCAGAACACCCAGTAAAACCAAAACCAGTTATTCCAGAAGGACAGCCTCTTTCTTTTGCTTTAGTCGGCAATCAGAATTGCGGAAAAACAACGCTTTTTAATCAGCTTACAGGTTCAAACCAGCATGTTGGAAATTTTCCGGGTGTAACAGTTGACAGAAAAGACGGAACAATGCGCAAGCACAAAGAAGCAACAGTAACAGACCTGCCAGGCATTTATTCACTTTCGCCATATTCAAACGAAGAAATTGTAACCCGTGATTTTCTTTTAAAGACAAAACCATCGGGAATTATCAACATAATTGATGCAACAAACCTTGAGCGCAATCTGCTTTTAACAACACAGCTTCTGCAGCTTGGCATTCCAATGGTGATTGCACTTAATATGATGGATGAACTGACCCAGAACGGTGGTTCAATTCTTATTAACAAGCTGGAAAGTGCGCTTGGTGTGCCGGTTGTGCCAATTTCTGCAGCAAAAAACGAAGGAATCGACGAGCTTGTTTCTCATGCTGTTCATGTAGCGCGATATGCAGAAGCTCCGGTTATGATAGACTTTTGTTCTCCGGATGAAAGTTCAAATGAGGCAGCTGTGCACCGCTGTGTGCACACAATTGAGCATGTAATAGAAGACCATGCTGCTGCAGCAGATCTGCCGGTAAGATTTGCTGCTTCAAAATTAATTGAAGGCGATTCAATTATTGAATTGCTTCTTAATCTTGGAAAAAACGAAAAAGATTTGATTCATCATGCTGTAGTTGAGCTTGAATGGGAAACAAATCTTGACAGCGAAGCTGCAATTGCAGATATGTCTTTTAGCTTTATAGAAAGATTGACTGTTGCTACTTTGATTAAACCGCATGAAAGCAAGGAACATGAACGCAGCAACAAAATTGATAGGATTTTGACTGGAAAATATACTGCACTGCTTTCGTTTGGTGCAATTATGGCGTTTGTTTTCTGGATGACGTTTGGTGTAATTGGTGCATTTTTATCAAATGGGCTTGAATTTTTAATTGGAAAATTTACACAGCTTTGTGATTATGGGCTTACAGTTTATGGCATAAACCCAACTGTTCAGAGTCTTGTAATAGACGGAATTTTTGCCGGTGTCGGCAGCGTTTTAAGTTTTCTTCCGACAATTGTCGTTTTGTTTTTCTTCCTTTCGATTCTCGAAGATTCAGGCTATATGGCACGTGTTGCGTTTGTAATGGATAAACTTCTAAGACGCATCGGACTTTCGGGACGGTCTTTTGTGCCGATGCTTATTGGTTTTGGCTGTTCGGTTCCTGCAATTATGGCGGCGCGCACTCTGTCTTCTGACCGGGACCGCAAAATGACGATTCTGCTTACACCTTTTATGAGCTGCAGTGCAAAGCTTCCGATTTATGCTGTGTTTACGATGGCTTTTTTTCCGAAGCATTCTGCACTTGTAATGGTTTCGCTTTATTTTATTGGAATGATTACAGGCGTGATTTTTGCGCTTTTCTTAAAAATTACAGGTTTTAAAGGTGAACCTGTGCCTTTTGTTATGGAACTTCCGAATTACAGGCTGCCTTCGCTTAAAAGTGTAGGTCAGTTGATGTGGGAAAAAGCAAAAGATTTTCTTGTAAAAGCTTTTACGATAATCTTTGTTGCATCAATTGTAATCTGGTTTTTGCAGACGTTTGATACACGGCTTAATGTCGTTGAAAATTCATCTGAAAGCCTGCTTGCATTAATCGGCGGACTTATTGCGCCTGTTTTTGCTCCGCTCGGCTTTGGTGACTGGCGTGTTTCAACCGCACTCATCACAGGTTTTGCTGCAAAAGAAAGTGTTGTTTCAACTTTAACTGTTTTGCTTGGCGGTGCAGAATCTGCACTATCTTTATTGTTTTCGCCATTTACGGCTTATGTATTTCTTGTGTTTACTTTGCTTTATACGCCGTGCGTCGCAGCGATTGCAGCCGTTAAACGCGAAATGGGACCAAAATGGGTAACTGTTGTTGTTTTGACTCAATGTGTAATTGCATGGGTTTGTGCATTTATCTTTAAATTGGCCGGAACGCTTTTGGGCTTGAGCTGATTATTTGCTGTATTGCATGTTTTTAGGAGCATTATGATGAATTTGCAAAGCTGGATTGTTTTGGGAGCTGTTTTAGTTCTTGCCGTAAGTGCAGTCATCTATCTTGTTCGCCATAAAGGCACATCATGTGGTGGCAGCGGCTGTACAGGCTGCTGCAAAGACTGTGCACATTGCAAATTTTACAAGGGTTGAAAACACTGGCAGTCTTTCAACATTATAGGCAGAATTTACAGCACAGACCTGGCTTGTTGGCGAGTTATACAAATTTTTACGATCAAGAATTGGCTGATGAAAGAAATTTTTTATATTATGATTTATTAGGAGAAAAATAATAACAGGAACGGATTTAAATCCACCAGATATAAAAATCCCATTAGAAGAAAAACTTATATGGAAATAATAAGCTGTCAATCTTTTAGCTTGAAAACACGCCGCCTTTTACACCAGCCTAAACCAGTTTGCGTATTACGAAATTACTTCGTGTAATTTCGTAACACCAAATCCCGAAGCAATCGGCGCCAGCCGAGTGCTTCCATCAGAAGAGTTCTGAACGTACTTCAGAAGAAGAAAGAATATTTATCCTGTTTCTTTATTACTTCCCACTTGAAACAAGTATAAAACAGTTTGTATATTTTGTTTTATTAGGAGAAAAATCATGTCTGTTAGAGAAAAATTTCATTTGGCACTATATGGAGGCTTATTTGGCATGTATTTAATAATTTTTGTTGGATGTGCTGTTTTATATAAAATTGAAAGTGCTTTTATTATTTTATTATTATATTTTGCTTTGTTATGTTGCTGCATAGAACAAATTAAATGTCCGTACTGCAAGACAAAATTGATTTTATATTACAGACCTACTTCAAAATATTACAAAGGGTTTCATTTTCTTTTGCCCAAAAAATGCTTTTGCTGTGGCAAAAAAATTTAATGAACATATAACCTTAATGCTGCTAATTCTTGTGAAAAGCAACCTGCCGAACCAGCCAATCGCGAGTTTATGCATAAGCATAAACTCGTAGGTTTTGCAGAATCAGTCCAAATTTGTAGCACAATTCAAACATGAAACCGAAAGTGCTGCTATCCACGTGTAGATTTTCCCCTTTTAAATTACAGACGTATAATTCTTGAATTGGTCAGAAGTTCGTTGCCTGTTTCTGTAATGAGCACATCGTTTTCAAGACGGCAGCCGCCAAGTTTTGCATCATAAAGACCCGGTTCAAGCGTAACGACCATGCCCGGTGCAAAAACTTGAGAAACATCTGCGGAACTTCTTACTGAAGGCCATTCGTGTGCTTCAAGACCAACGCCATGACCAAGAGCATGCGGCATTTCTCTGTTTATCTGCTGAAAAATTGAATCGGCTTTGCGGTTTGCTTCGCATACAGGAATGTCTGCTTTATAGAGTGCAAGAGCCTGGTTTGCAACAGTCTGAACTGTTTCGAGCATTTCGTTCTGTTTTTTTTCAAGAGTACCGCGTGCAATTGTCAATGTAACGTCGCTTGTGTAACCGTCGTAAATAAGCCCGAAGTCTAAAATAGAAAGCCCCTGTGTGCCAAATTCTCCAGAAGTATAGCCCGGAAATGCATGAATGTAAAAACTTCGTGCCGGACCTGCAGAAAGTGTGCCGAAACCAGTGCCTTCGCAGCCGTTGTCGTGTGCGGCTTTTTCTACAAACAGCGCAATTTCAGATTCTGTCGTAAATTTTCCGGCTGTAAGGCCTTCTTCAATTGCGTTAATAACTTCGTCTGTTAATTTACATGCTTTGCGTATTGTATCAATTTCTGTATCGTCTTTTGTTGCGCGCATCCGTTTAATCTGCTGGTTTACGCCGTTTTCGCGGCAAAGCACATCGTTTTTGCTGAAAGCTTCAATGTATCTTAAAAACTGCGGATAAGATGTTCTTGAAGGCACTTCAATTCTTGTATTTGCAGGAACCTGCAGAATTGCACCGATGCCGGCTGCAGCCTGAACAGGTGAGCGGTCAAATTTTGTAAATGGAATGATAACGTCTGCGTCAGCTTTTCTTGCTGCAAGATGTTCGTCCCATGGCGAAAGTACTGCGTCTCCTGTTACACAAATGCCAAGAACGCCGTCGCTTGGATGACCGCAGAAATAGCGCAGGGCAGGGTCACGCATGTTTTCAGAGTCTTCAATAATTACAAGACCTATGCTGTTTTGTGCCATCCATGTTGCAAGGGCGGCACGTCGTTTTTGATATACTGAAATTTTAGGCATAAATTCTCCTGTAAAAAATCCGCTTCTGCGGTCAATATCTTTGACAATGACTAAAAACATTGTCATGCCGATTTCGTTTCGGCATCGGCACTATAGGTATAGTGTTTAAAATTCCAGTCTGAAAGCTTTCAAATCTGGAATGATAATGTTCAAGTTTTTAGTCATTCTTTTATTTATTTTCAGCTTTTTTGCCGATTTTTGATTTTACTAAATCAATTACAATTTTCAAGATTGAATCTTTTGTCAATGCAAGCAGTGCAACTCCGATAATGCCAAAAATGAGGCATGATAAAACTAGTGGCACGCCCTGTGAAATAAAGCGGTTCATGCCTTCAAAAGGTGTACAGATAACCGGTTTCAAAAAATAAAGCGGTACAATTGCTGCAGCTGAAAGTACAAGCATTTTTAATGTATAAAGCGAAGTTGCCTTTACTACACGCAGAACGCCGGTCATTTCTGTTTTTTTAAGAAAAACGAAAAGCATTACAGTGTTTACAAGACTTGCTGCAGAAAGAGCAAAAGCAATGCCTGCTCCAGAAAATGGTTTTGCAAGTGCAGCTGCAAGAATCATGTTTACAACAAAGCTGATTATTCCGGCAAAAGTCGGCAGTTTTGAATTGCCCTGTGCATAAAATGCAGGAGCCAGAATTCGGTTTAATGCAATAAAATAAAGTCCGCCGATGTGCCAGACAAAAGCCTGAAGAGTCAGCCTTACAGAATCATCAGAAAACTGTCTTGTCTGAAAAATAAGCTTGATTATATTTTCACCGTAAAGCACAGAAAAAAATGTAATTGGAATTGTAATCAATGCAATTATTTTGCATGCACGTTCCAGCATTGTGTTAAAATCCTGCCATTTTTTTTCCTGTGCAAGGCCTGTTAAGTCCGGCAGAATTACGGTTCCAATTGAAACTGCAAAAATGCCTAAGATAAGTTCCTGCAGACGCAGAGAAAACGAAAGGCTTGAAGCAACACCCGGGCCAGCCTGTGTTGCAAAATGCGTAGAAACAACGTCATTCAGCTGATAAGCTGCCATGCCAAGAATTGTAGGTGCAATTAATGAAATTACGCGTTTTGTTCCCGGGTTTAAAAAAGCTTTTTTAATGGAAACAAAGCCGATTTTCCAATTTGTTTTTAAAACGAACGGCAGCTGAAAACCAGCCTGTACGATTCCGCCAAGAATTACACCGATTGCCATTGCACGTGCAGGGTTTGCTGTGTGAGGTGCAAGCAGATAAGTTGTGCCGATTACAAACATGTTGAAAAAAACTGGTGTTATTCCAGACGGTGCAAAAATTTTTAATGTATTAAGGATGCCTTGAAAAAGTGCTGCAACCGAAATGACAATCAGATATGGAAACATGATTCTTGTAAGAAGGGTCATTTCCGGCAGAATCTCATTTGCGCTTTCAGATGCAAAATAAGGCAGGATCCATGGTGAAATAATCATGCAGATAACTGTAAGCACAGTTGTCAAAAATGTGACCAAAGTAAAAGTGGCATTTATAAAATCTTGTGTTTCTTCTTTTGAATTGTGTTCAAGATAAGAACGAAAAGTCGGAATGAATGCAACTGAAACGCTGCTTTCTGCAAAAAGCCGTCGGAACAGGTTTGGCAGCATAAAACCGACTGTAAAAGCGTCAGAAAGTGCAGTCGTGCCCATTAATGCGGCTTTTGTCATTTCTCTTATAACGCCAAGAAGCCTTGAACAAAGTGTTAATGCAGAAAGTGTAATGCCTGAACTTGCAAGTGATTTTTTTTTCATAGCCATAACAGAATACTTTTGTTGATGATTTGTTTCAATAGGTATATAATTAAAGAAATCTCTGAAAACTCAAAATTCAGTGATTTTGCAACAGCCTTTTTAGTAAAGGTAAAAATACAAAAAGTCACAATTTTTTTTCAAGTCAAAACAAAAACTGAGAGAGAGACCAACAGGAAGTTTGTCTTAAAGGCTTCCTTTACAGGCATTTTAAAAATGCTTTCTGCATATTTTTAAAATTTCCTGTAATTCACTTATTCTACATATCGCATGCATAATGCAGATTTTTTGGGGAAGAAACCTGCTGAAAATATGATGCGTTTGGAGGTGCAGAAATTGAAGCAAGGGCTTTTTTTTCAGAAAGTTGGGAAAACATCGGTTATTCCAATATCGTTTAAGATTTTGGGCGTGTTTTTATGTCTTCTGTTATTTTCAAATTTTATTACTAATTATGTAAACATGCTGCTCAACAGAAAATATGTGTTTTCTGTTACCAACCAGCTGCTTGTCAAAGAACTTAAAGAAATCTATACAAATGCAAGTAATCAGCATGAAATTTTTAAGTTTTCGTCAGACAGGGCAGAAAGCATTTCTTCCATAATATCTTCTGCAAAAAGAGGCTTTACACATGACCACAGTCTGCTTCTTGGTGTAACTCCGGAAGGTGCAATAGTTTTTTGTGCCAATGCAGATGGTTATGAATATACACAGTTTCCTGATGAAGAAGCGCTTGAAAAAATTGTCGATGATTTTGATGACGAGATTTCAGAAGGTTCAATTTATTTTACGACGAATGCAGGTCGTAATATTGCGGTTTATAAATATCATGAAGACTGGCAGTGTTTTTTGATTCGTTCTGAACTGCTTGCCGACATGAATGCAGATTCAAACCGCGTATTTTTTATAATCTGTATTGTTACCGTTTTTCTTATTGCAATTTTTCTTGTTCTTGGTTTCTGCATGTTTAATGAAATTCTGCGTTATTTCAAGCAGATGATTAAAAGTCTTTATGACATGCAGCAGAAGCAGGAACTTGCCATGCTCGATTTAACTGGTGCGCCGAATGATGACATTACATATCTTGGGGCATCTTTTAACTCTCTTTCTGCTTCAATAAACAATTTGATTTCTATTTTCAGGCGTTTTACAACACAGGACGTTGTTGAACATGCTTATAAAGATCATCGTGTCGGACTTGAAGGAACTCAAAGAGAATTAACTATTTTGTTTTCGGACATCAAAGGCTTTACTTACATGACCGAAACGCTTGGCAACGACATCATTAACCTGCTGAACATTCATTATTCGCGTACAATCAACAAAGTGCACGACCAGAACGGCATTATCGGTTCAATTATTGGAGATGCTGTTCTTGCAATTTATGGTGCGCTTCGCGGAGACGACCACAACAAATCTCTTGAAGCCGTGCGCAGTGCATGGGACATAACAAAAGAAACTGCTGCCTTGCGCACCGCAATGATTGCCCGCCGTGCAGAAATTGAAAAGGAGCGTGCCCTTACAGAAGCAGAAGAACGTGTTTATAAAGCTGTTCTTATTGATGTTGGTGTCGGCATAGACGGCGGAACTGTTTTCTATGGAAACATTGGTTCGATTGAACGAATGACAACGACTGTAATCGGCGACAACGTAAACTCTGCAAGCCGTCTTGAAGGTTTGACGCGAATTTATCATCTGCCTGTTATTGTTTCAGAGTTTGTCAAAAATGATGTTTCTCAATTTACTGCACAGTATAAATTCTATGAAATTGATACTGTGCAGGTAAAAGGCAAAACTGAAGGCAAAAAGATTTATTTCCCATATGATACTTTGGCGCCGGACGAAAACCTTGAGAAACAGCTTGAAATTTTTGAAGAAGGTTTGCAGAAGTATTACAGCGGAGAATGGACGGAAGCAAAGGCAAGCATGAAAAAATGCGGACACAGTGTTGCAGAAGTATTTTTGCAGCGAATGTCTACAAGAAAACCGCCTGAAGATTGGAGTGGAATATGGACAATGACATCAAAATAAACATAACAAAACCAGAAGTAAGCCTTTTTTTGGGCGACAAGGTTGTGCCTTCGGACTTGTCTTCGGCAGGTTCCTATGATATTGAAAAAGAATTTGAAAAAGCAAAAGCAAACCGTTCGTATAAAGTAATTTTTATGCTTATTGGCATTGGTGCTTTTGTAATTCTCTTTTCTGTTTTGTTTTCAAAATATATAAAGACGCAGAACGAAAAAATGAAGGTAAGTGTTGAATCTTTTGATGATTTGAACCTTCGCCGTCTTTTGGATTCTGTTTCGCGCATTGAAAACGAGCTTTCTCTTGCAATGGCAGAAAAAAAGCAGATTGATGACACATATAAAGAAAGCATTTCCAGTGCAGAGCAGTTCCGTGATGCAGATCTGCATACTCTGCAATATATGAATCTTTCTAAATATGAATATTCAAAGCAGAAAAAACAGATAGAAGATTCATGCGCCCATAAAATTGAATTTATTGAAGCAGCACATCAGGAAGACACTGAATATATTGATGCAAAAATTCAAGATTTGACGAATGAACTTGCAGCAATGGACAGTGCAAACCTTGAACGTGCACAGGAAATGCAGTCAGAAATCGATTCTCAGCGGCAGGTTTTTGAAATTGAAAAGCAGCAGCTTGTTGAAGAATATGAGTTGAACATTGAGTCATTGAAAAAGCAGCTTGCGACCCAAAAAGAAGAAGCTTATAAAGAGCGCAATAAGGCTGTTGATGCAGTTGCAGCCCGCTACAAAAAAGAAATTGCTTCTTTAAAGCAGACAATTGAGTCACTTGACCCTGTAATAAAAGATGAAAATGCAGACGGCATTCTGATTGAAGCAGAACTGCTTGAAAACACAGCTCCTCTGCTTTTAATTCCTTCTTTTGAAGGTGCTGAGCTTTCTGAACACGAAACATTGCTGCTTGCTTCAATTGATAAAAAACTTGCAGATTATGAATATCTTGCAGAACTGGTTGCAGCACAGCCTCATAAAAACAGCCTTGCTGCATATTCTCAGGCACAGCGTTTTATGATTCATTCATGTGCTGCCGATACGGCAGATATTGTAAAAACCTTTTTGAATGAACGTACGGAATCAGAACAGAATGCGGCAGAACTTGATGCAACTGTTCGTTCTTACGAGCATTATCTTGAAGCACAACTGAAAGAAACCGGCGATTTTGGCTGTGTCATTGATTCTAAAAACCGGGCCGAAATAGTTGTTTATGTTTCGCCTGTTTATAAAGACAAAATTGACAGCACTACGGCGTATGTTTTTAGAAAATCAAATGAATTGGTCGGCGAAGTTGTACTTCAGAAAAAAGGCAATAAAATCATTGCTGTGCCGCAGGATTCAAAAATTGCATCAAAAATAAAAACCGGCGACCGCATCTTGATTGAAGCTTCGCCTAAAAAGCGGTAAACGTAAAAACATGTTTTTAATTCCAGACACTTTCATGTATGCAGTGGTGTCTGGAATTTTTGTCAGGCTCTAAAACACATTTTTAGAGCTGGCTTTTCACTTATTTGATTTGCCCAAATGTCGAGTTTTTATAAAAGAGATGTAAAATTCATTATGTCATGCTGAATTTATTTCAGCATCCCCTTGTATTAAGGAATTCCGAGCTGAAAGCCGACGAATGTTAATAAATTCGGGATATTGTTTTTATGGTCTTGTTAGTGCAGAAACAACTATGGATTTCATAACTCAACATTCAGGCTAATTTAAAAATGAGTAAAATCAGGTGAAAATTGTCTTGTACAGATGTCTTGAATCAAAAAGGGTTTAATAGATGAAAAAGTTATCATCAGTTTTTATATTTTGCTTTATGCTTTTATGTGCGTCTGTTTATTGTACAGCAACAGAGCCTGCACTTTTAGATACAGAACTTGAACCTGCCGTTTCGTCTTCATCAAAAAAAGACGGTGCTGTTCATCAGGCAGAAGCTCCTGCTGTTGAACCAGGCGAATTTTTGCAGGCAAAAAAAGACGAAGCTTTAATTATTGATGTTGAAACAACTGATGAAGACGATGAGTTTTATGATGCAAACAGAAAGCGTCCTTATAAAGGCTGGCGTTTAGCAGAAAATTCAAGCCTGGAAAATTCAAATAATCTTGAAATTGCAACCTTTGACGGTCGGACTGCGTCAATTATATTGGAAAGTTTTTTCACTTCAGAATCTCAGCTTAAACCCATAGAGAAAGCACTTGATGCTGTGTGGAAAATTCCTGGAATGCAGTCGGATAAAGCAACGGTTTATGTTGAAAATGAATCTAAGTTCAGATTTGTACTTTTTCCGTCATCGTTTGTTTACAAAGATATCGAATTATGCGATTATTTACCGTCCGGTATTGCTTTTTCATATGATTCTTCTTTGATATATGATGTTGCATTAAAAGTCGGCGATTTGCTGCCACATGTAACTGGTGCTTTTGTTTCCGAAAAAGATTTTGCAGAATTGCTTTATCGTGCAGCAACTCTTCCAGATTTGTATGTAAATGATGCAGATTTGACGGCAAGAGTTGAACGGCTTGAAAAAGCTTTGCTTGCATTGGCGCCAAAAGCATTATATTCAAAGCCATATGAGATTGATCCAGAATTGATACAAAAAGTTAAAATTTTGTATATAGAAAATAATAATATAACCAAAAAGGAAATAATTGCCCGGTTGAAACAGCAGAAAGTTAAATATTCTCAGTCTGATATTGATACAATCTGTGCTGTTTTGCTTGGTATATATGAGTAGGTTTTTATAGCTTTATGGAAAAAAAAGAAACAGAATTGTCACTTCAAGAAAAAAACGGAAAAATGCTTCCATTGCGTGTCGGCATTGATGTCGGTTCAACTACTGTCAAAATCGTTATTCTCGATGAGCATGACAAGATGCTTTATGGAGATTATGAGCGGCATCGTGCAGATATAAGAAGCACAATTATTTCTGTTGTAACAAAGGCTTTGGACTGCGTCCAGAATCAGGTTGCCGGTGGCGGGGAGCGTTCGCTTTCTGTCCGTGTAACAGGTTCAGGTGGTTTTGCTGTTTCTCAATGGCTTTCCATTCCATTTATACAGGAAGTTGTTGCTTCAACAACAGCTGTTAAAAATATAATTCCGCAGACTGATGTCGTAATTGAACTTGGCGGCGAAGATGCCAAGATTACATATTTTACCGGTGGAATTGAGCAGCGCATGAACGGTACCTGTGCCGGTGGAACTGGTGCATTTATTGACCAGATGGCTGCTCTGCTTGAAACAGATGCAAGTGGTTTGAATGAACTTGCTCGCGGGGCTACAACGATTTATCCGATTGCGGCACGATGTGGTGTTTTTGCCAAAACAGACGTGCAGCCTCTTATCAACGAAGGTGCACGCCGCGAAGATATTGCTGTTTCAATTTTTCAGGCTGTTGTAAGCCAGACAATTTCGGGTCTTGCATGCGGAAAACCGATTCGTGGTCGTGTTGCTTTTCTGGGCGGTCCGCTTCACTTTTTGGACCAGCTGCGCCAGCGTTTTATTGAAACGCTCAAGCTTGAAGGTGATGCAATTATTGTTCCTGAAAATTCGCAGCTTTTTGTTGCCGGCGGTGCAGCGTTCTCTGCTTATGGCGGCAAGGAACAAAACGAGATTGATCCGATAAATTGTGTTTCAGGCTGTCCTGGTTGTGATAAATCAAGCACATGTACTAAAGCAGTTCCGACAACCGAAAAAGAAACTTTTGTTACGATAAATGAGCTGCGTGATTCTCTCAAAAAGCTGGTCGGTGCAGAAATGCAGGAAGTTCAGCGCATAGAACCGCTTTTTGCAAACCAGCAGGAACTTGATGAATTTTATGAGCGCCATTCTGCTGAAATGGCTGCAACTTCTGATTTGAATGCAGCTTCTGGTCCTGTTTTCCTTGGTCTTGATGCCGGCTCTACAACAACAAAAGCTGTTTTGATAGACTATGAAGGCAAAATTTTGTGGCGCTTCTACGACGTAAATGCAGGAAACCCTGTTGAACTTGCGGTTCGCGTCCTTAAAGACCTGTACAGACAGCTGCCAAAAAATGTTTATATTGCACGTTCAATTTCAACCGGCTATGGCGAAGCTTTGTTCCAGGCTGCACTTGGAGTTGATGACGGCGAAGTTGAAACAATTGCACATTACAGAGCTGCCGACTTCTTTGTTCCGGGTGTTGAATTTTTGCTCGATATCGGCGGACAGGACATGAAATGCCTCCGCATGAAAAACGGTGCAATTACATCAATTCAGCTTAATGAAGCATGTTCTTCTGGCTGCGGAAGCTTCCTTGATAATTTTGCACGTTCGCTTGGAATGAATGTGCGTGAGTTCAGCCAGAAAGCATTGCTGGCTGAAAAACCTGTAGATTTGGGCAGCCGCTGTACTGTATTTATGAACAGCCGCGTTAAGCAGGCTCAAAAAGAGGGCGCAACAGTTGCAGATATTTCTGCCGGGTTGTCTTATTCTGTAATTAAAAATGCGCTTTTCAAGGTTATAAAACTGCGCCGTGCATCAGAAATCGGTTCAAAAGTTGTTGTCCAGGGCGGAACTTTTAACAACGATGCCGTTCTTCGTGCTTTTGAAAAAATTGCAGGTGTAAATGTTTTTAGACCGGATGTTGCAGGTCTTATGGGCGCATATGGTGCGGCTTTAATTGCACGCGACCAGTGGCTTGATATAGTAAAATTAAAGCCGGAAGACGAAGGCTATAATCCAAATATTTCTGTAATGGACGAAATTAAAAACCGTAAGTCAATTCCAGAAGTCCATTCATCTATTGCTTCAATTGAAGAACTTGAAAAATTCAACGTTTCGCTTGATTTGCGCCGCTGCGGAAAATGTGCAAACAACTGTCTTTTGACAATCAACACATTCTCGAACGGTAACGATGATTCAAAATCGGTGCGCCGTTTTGTAACCGGCAACAGATGCGAGCGCGGTGCAGAAATTTCGGTTGAAGAAGACACTTCTGCAAAAACAATAGATGCGTCAAATGCACGCAAAAACACAGAAGACAAAAATGTGCCGAACCTTTTTGCATGGAAATACAAGCGGCTTTTCAGTTATGTTCCGCTGAATCCAAAAGATGCGCCGCGCGGCGTTGTCGGTTTGCCGCGTGTCTTGAACATGTACGAAAACTATCCGCTGTGGTTTACGTTCTTTACAGAATTAGGTTTTTCTGTAAAACTTTCGCCGCGCTCAACTCGTTCTGTTTATGAGCTCGGACTTGAAACAATTCCTTCAGAATCAGTCTGTTATCCTGGAAAAATTTCACATGGACATATTGAATCGCTTTTAAAAGCAGGTGTTAAATTCATTTTCTATCCTTGTGCACCTTACGAAATAAAAGAAGATTCCGGGGCTGGAAATCATTACAACTGCCCGATTGTTACGAGCTATCCTGAAGTTTTGCGCAACAATGTTGATGCATTAAGACGAAATCATGATGTTCGTTTTATGAATCCATTCCTGCCGATTGACAACAAGCATCGTCTTGCAGAACGTCTGTGCGAAGAACTTTGTGCAGAATTCAGCATTCCAGAAAGCGAAGTTTTTGCCGCTGTTGATAAAGCATGGGCAGAACAGAAAAAATTCAAGGACGAAGTTCAGCAGCAGGGCGAAGATGCTCTCGAAGAAATTATTCGCCGCGGTTTGACAGGCATTGTTCTTGCAGGGCGTCCTTATCACCTTGACCCGGAAATCAACCATGGAATTCCGGAACTTATTGCAGGACTTGGCATTGCTGTTCTTACAGAAGACAGTGTTGCACAGTTTGGCGCAGTTGAGCGCCCGCTTCGCATTGTAGACCAGTGGACATATCATAACCGTCTTTATCGTGCGGCAAGTTTCGTTGCAGGCACGCCGAATCTTGAGCTTGTTCAGCTTACAAGCTTTGGCTGTGGTCTTGATGCCGTAACAAGCGACCAGGTTGAAGAAATCCTTCGTGCCAAAAACCGCATGTATACGCTCATCAAAATTGATGAAGGCTCAAACCTCGGTGCAGTGCGCATCCGCATAAGAAGTCTTATTGCAGCTGTTCACGAACGTGAAAGAAACCGCCAGTATAAGAATCAGCCCGAGTTGTCTTCTGCTTATAAGCGTGTTGTGTTTACAAAAGAGATGAAGAGCAATTATACGATTCTTGCTCCTCAGATGTCGCCGATTCACTTTAAGCTTTTGCAGAAAGCTTTTGAATATTCAGGCTATAATTTTGTAATTTTACCGGAAGTTGATACACAGGCTGTAGATATTGGTCTGCAGTTTGTTAACAACGACGCATGTTATCCTTCAATTATTGTTACAGGTCAGATGATTGCCGCATTGCGGTCTGGAAAATATGATCTTAACAAAACTGCCCTGCTTATAACACAGACAGGCGGCGGTTGCCGTGCAACAAACTATATCGGTTTTATCCGCCGTGCACTTGCAGATGCAGGCTGGAACCAGATTCCGGTTATTTCGCTTTCTGTACAGGGGCTTGAAAAGAACCCGGGCTTTAAGTTTACCGCTCCTTTGATTCAGCGTGCCATGATGGCTGTTATGATTGGCGATGTTTTGATGCGTGTGCTTTATCGTGTACGTCCATATGAACTTGAAGCTGGTTCTGCTAATGCGCTTTATCAGAAATGGAACGACAAAACTATTGAAATGCTGAAAATTCCAACTTTTGGTGCATATCACCGCTTGATTCGTGGAATTGTGCATGATTTTGATAAATTGCCGTTAAAACCCGGGCGCAAGCCTCGTGTTGGTGTTGTCGGCGAAATCCTGGTTAAATTTCACCCGACTGCAAACAACAATCTTTTTGAAACAATTGAAAAAGAAGGCGCAGAATGTATCGTGCCTGATTTGGCAGACTTTTTGTTCTATTCGTTCTCAACTGGAATTTACCGCTACGAAAAACTGTCTTTTCCAAAGAAGAGCGAAAGAAATGCAAAACTGCTTGTCTGGCTTGTTGAAAGATACCGCCATTACATTAAAAAGCAGCTGAAGAAATCAAAGAGATTTGAACCGCCAAAAGCAATTTATGAATTGATGGAAGGCGTTGATGATGTTGTTCAGCTTGGAAATGTCACTGGTGAAGGCTGGTTCCTTACGGCAGAAATGGTCGAATTGATTCAGATGGGTGTTCCTTCAATTGCATGTGTTCAGCCTTTTGCATGTCTGCCGAACCATGTAACTGGAAAAGGAATGATAAAAGAACTCCGTCATCGCTATCCTGGCGCAAATATCAGTGCAATCGATTACGATCCGGGTTCAAGTGAAGTAAACCAGCTGAACCGTCTGAAGCTTCTGCTTTCAAATGCGCCGCTTGGACGTCATCCGGACGAACCGGAAGAAAGCGAAATCAAGAATCAGATGTTGTAAAGAGGGTTTAATGCTTGAAAAGCATTTGAACTTTTTCAGGAAGACGTGTAACGAAATTACATCGTGTAATTTCGTTACACCAGTTTGGTGTACGGCTATTCGCTGGTGCGAAAAGGCAGCACTGCTTACAGCTTTATTGTCTCCAATGTGTCATACACCTTATTTTCCATTGCTCAAAATTTTGAGCTTCTGCTGATCATCCTTGTT